>NZ_JARPVX010000069.1:0-21030 GCF_033947565.1 Lichenihabitans sp. Uapishka_5 | reverse complement strand
GCGTAGCGCTTGAGGCCAGCGCCGAGCCGCACCCCCGGCCGGGCCCGCATAATGGGGGCCGAACTGTTCCGGCCCAGCAGGTGTGCCGCCCCGGCGCTCGTGCCGGTGCCGCCCCCGGCGGCCCGTACCGGCCGCCCGAGCACTCCTTCGAGGGCATCGCAGAACAGATCGTTGCGGGCGAAGGGCCCCTCGATCACCGTGTCGCCAGAGGCACCCAGCAGGTCGAGGCAGGTGGCGGTCATCAGGGCCGCGTAAAGGCTGGCCGCCGCCGTGCGCTCGGCCGGCGTGAGGGTCGTGGGGTCGTGGCTCCATCGCCCGGTGGCCCGCGGGAAGGGGCCGTTGCCGGGCGCGAAGCTCGGCAGAACCATGATGGCGTCCCCTACCACCCGGGCGATCGCGGCCGCGTCGGGCGTCGCCGCGATGCCGTCGGTGAGCCGGTCGAACTCGCGGCCACCCATGAAGCGGGCCGAGGGCACGGGGCGGCGATAGGCATCGACGTTGGCGAGGGTGTCGCGGCCCAGGTCGAGGCGATCGAGCGCGCCACCGAGCGCAAAGGCGATCACCCAGGTGCCGGTCGACACCACCGCGAGGGGCGGCCCGTCGCGGCGCAGGTGCGGCAGCAGCGACGCATTGGAATCGTGAATGCCGCAGGCGACCGGCACCGGCCGGTCGAGGCCGATGCGCCGCGCGAGGTCGGGCGCGATCGGGCCGAGGATGTCGAAGGCCGAGCGCAGGGGCGCCAGCCTGGACGCCCAGCCGAGGGTCTCGACCATGGTCGAGAAGCAACCGTCGCGCGGCGCCCAAAGATCGGTGTGGGCCCCAAGCGAGGTCGGCTCGGTGGCCGCGACCCCGGTCAGCCAGAAGGCCCAGAACTGTGGATAGGTGACAAAGCCGGTGCTGGCCGCAAAGGCCGTGGGGAAGCGCCGCTCCTGCCAGAACAGTTGCGCCCCGAGATTGAGGCCGCCCGGCAGGCGCGGCGCGAAGCTTTCCGCGAAGCCGGGCCGCACCCGGTCGTAGTCGGCCGCGACCGCGTCCGGCCCCGCATATTCGTAATCGAGCACCGGCAAGGCCAGATCCGAGCCGCGCAGCAGCGCGCCCGCAGCCCCATGGGCCGTGATCGACACCGCGTCGAAGCCGCCGTCGCGCCACAGGTCCGCCAGCGCATCGACGAAGAAGTTCTGCAGGGCCGTCACGTCGACATGCGGGTAGGGGCCGTCCTGCAGGACCTGGTTCGGCATCGTCCGGGTCCAGGCCTCGCGCCCGTCGGCGAACAGTACCAGCTTGGCGTTGGTCTTGCCGACGTCCAGCACCGCGATCCGGTGCGGGGCCGCCGTCATGGCAGAAAGAACATCGGCTCGAGCCGCACCGCAACCGGCTCGTTTGTGGCGTGGCACGGCATGATGTCGGCCATGTGGGCCCACCAGCGCTGCATCACCGGATGGTCCGGCAGGGCCGCCATCGCGTGGTCGCGACGGCGCCACATCACGCCGAACAGGGTATCGGTCTCGGGATCGAGGAAGATCGAATAATCCGCGATGCCCGCTTCGCGCAGCAGGGCCGCGAGCTCGGGTGGGATGGCGTCGTGGCGGCGGCGGTATTCGGCCGCCTGCCCAGGGTTCAGGCGCATCCGAAAGGCGTGCTTCTCGTGGGTGTCGAGCGAGGAGGTCATGCGGGCTTCCGGCGATGCAAGAGGCGTCGCGCCAGGATCGGCAGGGTGATGACGGCGATCAGCATGGCGCCCACCACGATCGACATGATGATGCCCGGCACGTTGAGGAGGCCGAGCCCGGTGGTGACGAGGCCCATCACCAGCGCCGCGATGACGACGCCCGGGATCGTCCCGGCGCCGCCCTGGATGTTGACCCCGCCCAGCACCACGATGGTGACGATATCGAGTTCCCAGCCGAGCGCGATGGAGGGCCGCGTCGAGCCGAGCCGCGCCGTCAGCATCACGGCCGCGAGCCCCGCCGCGAGCCCTGTCAGCAGAAAGGCCACGCCGCGGATGCGCTCGACCCTGAGCCCCGAGAAGCGCGCCGCGAAAGGGTTGTTGCCGATGGCCCGCACGGCCCGGCCGAAGGTGGTCCGGTGCAGGACGATCCCGGCCAGGACGGCCAGCAGCCCGAAGCTCGCGAACTCGAACGACAGCACGCCCCAGACGTAGCCCTGGCCGAAGAACCCGAAGCTGTCCGGGTAGCCGTTATAGACCGTGTCGCCCAGCACCAGATAGCTGATGCCGCGGTAAAGGCTCATGGTGCCGATGGTGGCGACGATCGACGGCAGGCCCACCCGGGCCACCAGAAACCCGTTGAACAGCCCGCATGCCGCGCCCACGGCGAGCCCGACACCCACGAGCTCCGCCGTACCGGCGCCGGTCTGGGCGGCCGCCCCCATGGCGGTCGAGGCGAGCGCGATCGTGCCGCCGACCGACAGGTCGATCTCGCCCGCCACGATCACGAACGCCATGGCGAGCGCCACGATGGCTTTCTCGGTGAAGGTGAAGGTGGCGTCCGACAGGTTGGTGAGGTCGAGGAAATACGGCGATGCGAGCGCGTCGGCCACGAAGATTGTGGCCGCCACGCCGAGCAGCAGCGCCTCCCAACTGCCCGCGAGCGCCCGCCAGCGCCCGTGGAGCCGGTCGGGGATGGTCCGGAAGGCCGGGGCTGACGCCTCGATGGTCATGGGGTCGCTCGGGCGGGGGCGCGATCGGCCCGGCCGGGAAGGCCGGCGACCGGGCGCAGGATGATGCGGCCCGCCTTGCGCTCGGCGCGCGTGTTCAGCGTCACGGCCGCGATGATGACGGCGCCCGAGATGGCCATCTGGGCAAAGGGCGACACCGCGATGACCGGCAGGGCGTTCTTGATGATGCCGAGGAACAGCGCCCCCAGCAGCGTGCCCCACACGGTTCCGATGCCGCCCGCGATCGACACGCCGCCGATGACGCAGGCGGCGATCACGTCGAGCTCGAAACCCGAGGCCACATCCACATAGGCGACCGCGTAGCGCGACACCCAAAGGTAGCCGCAAAGGCCCGACAGCAGACCGGATAGGCAGAAGGCGAGGAAACGCGCGCGGCCGGCGTCGATGCCGGCATAAACGGCCGCCGTGGGATTGCCACCGACCGCGTACCAGGCGCGGCCGACCGGACTGCGACCGAACACCACCGCCATGACGGCCACGACCGCGACCGCGATCCAGCTGAGCACCGGCAGGCCCAGCACCACGGCGCGCGGCAGAGCGAGAAAGCTTTGCGAAAACTGGAAGCTGTTGATCCAGGCGCCGCCCGACAGCACGAAGGCGAGACCGCGATAGATCGTCAGGGTGCCGAGCGTCACCACGATGGGCGGGATGCCGACCTTCCACACGAACCAGCCGTTGATGGCGCCGAGCCCGAGCCCCTGCAGCAGCGCGACGCCGATCAGAAGCGCGAGCGGCAGTCCGGGATGATGGGCGTCGAGCAGCGCCACCACCATGCCGGTGAGCGCCACATTGGCCGCAACCGACAGGTCGATGGAGCGCGTCAGGATCACGGCCGCCTGGCCGAGCGCCATGACGATCAGGATGGCGCTGTCGTTGAACACGCCGAAGAGGTTCGCCGGCGCCACGAAGCCGGGAAAGCGGGCCGCGATGGCGCCGAGCAGCACCGCGATGGCGGCGGCGAGCAGCAGTTCGCGATGCCGCAGCGCGGCCCGCAGGTCGAAGCCGGGCATCGCCGCGGCAGCCGTCGCGGGGGCGTCGGGCCGGGCGCTCAATGCCGGACGCCCGTGTTGCCGGTGGCGGCCTGCACCAGGGTTTCGGCCGTCAGGCCCTCGCGCTCGTAAAGGCCCGCCATCCGGCCTTCGCGCATCACCAGCACGCGATCCGCCATGCCGAGGATCTCGGGCAGTTCCGACGACACCATCAGCACCGCCAGCCCCTGGCCGGCGAGTTCGCTCATGAAGGCGTGCACGGCGGATTTGGAGCCGACGTCGATGCCCTTGGTGGGTTCGTCCAGCATGATGACCTTCGGGTTCGTGGCGAGCCACTTGCCGATCACCACCTTCTGCTGGTTGCCACCGCTGAGCGTGCCGACCGGCTGCGACAGCGAGGCGGCGCGCAGGTCGAAGCGCTCGGCGTAGTGGCGGGCCAGCCGGAACTCTTCCGCGGTCTTCAGGAAGCCGCGGCGCGACACCGTCCCGAGCGAGCCGAGCGTCACGTTCTCGAAGATCGGCATGGCCAGCACGGCGCCATGGCGGCCCCGCTCTTCCGGCACATAAACGATGCCGGCCGCGACCGCGTCGCGGGCCGAGCGGATCCGCACCGGCCGGCCCTCGACCGCCACCGTGCCGGCCGAGGGCCGGGTGATGCCGAACAGCGACTGGCAGAGTTCCGAGCGCCCGGCGCCCACGAGGCCGTAGACGCCCAGGATCTCGCCGCGGCGCAGGGTGAACGAGATGTCGTCGAATTCCGTCGGGTGGGAATAGCCACGCACCTCGAGCACGGGCGCCCCGATCGGGGCCGGCACCTTGGGAAACACCTGGTCGACGGAGCGGCCGACCATCAGGCGCACGAGGTTGTCGTGGCTCGCCTCCGCCATGGTGCCGGACCCGACCGTGCGGCCGTCGCGGAACACCACGTAGTCGTCGGCGATCCGGTGCAGCTCCTCGAACTTGTGGCTGATGAACAGGATGGCTTTGCCCGAGGCCTTCAGCCTGGCCAGGATGCGGAACAGGTCCTCCACCTCCTTGTGGGACAGCGCGGCCGTCGGCTCGTCCATGATGACGACGGTGCTGTCGACCGAGAGCGCCCGGGCGATGGCCACGAGGTGGCGCTGCGCGATCGACAGGTTCTTCAAGAGGGTGCGGGGCCGGATAGGGGCGTCGAGCCCGAACAGCAGCGCCGCGGCGCGGGCCTGCACGGCGGCCCAGTTGACGAGGCCGAGGCGGGTGCGCGGCGTATGGCCGAGATAAATGTTCTCGGCCACGCTCAGCTCATCGAACAACACCGTTTCCTGGTGGATGGCGGTGATGCGGGCCGCCTGGGCGTCCTCGGGCGCGTCGAAGCGCACCGGCTGCCCTTCGACCAGGATCTCGCCGCCATCCGGTCGATAGATGCCGGTGAGGATCTTGACGAGGGTCGACTTGCCGGCGCCGTTCTCGCCGATCAGCGCCGTGACGCGCCCCGCGCGCAGCTCCAGGTCGACGCCATCGAGCGCCTTGACGCCGGGGAAGTGCTTGGAGATGCGGCTGAGCCGCAGCAAGGGCGTGCCCTCGGGCGTCGGAGGCGCCGCGAGGGATGCGATAGGCGCGGTTGCGGGGAATGCCGACATGGCGGGTCGATCCGTCGAACGCAGGCGGTGGGTGGGGCCGGTCGGACGCGGCCGGTCTCCCCCACCGCACGGCAGGGGGACGGGCCACGCCGAGAGGGCATGCGCGGTGGCGGGCTGGCCGGCTCAGAACACCTTGGCGAATTCGTCGACGTTGGTCTTGTCGTAGACGAAGGGGTCCGCCATGGCGGCCTCGCTGCCGGCATCGAGCTTCACCTTGCCCATCCGCCCGATCGGCAGTTCGGCGCCGTCGCCTGCCTTGGCACCCTTGACGAGGTCGTCGGCCAGGTAGGTGGCCGAATAACCGAGGTCGATCGGGTTCCAGATGGCGAAGCTCTTTGTGGCACCCGAATGCACGGCGCCCGCCATCTCGGACGGCAGGCCGAGCCCGGTGACGAAGACCTGGCCGATCTTGCCGGCATCCTTCACGGCCTGGGCGGCCGCCACGATGCCGACCGAGGTCGGGGCGATGATGACCTTCACCTCCGGATGGGTCTGCAGCAGCCCTTGCGTTTCGCGGTAGCTCTTGTCGCTGAGGTCATCGCCATAGACCGTGGCGACGATGGTCAGTCCCGGGTAGCTCGGCAGCTGCTTCTTCATCTCGGCGATCCAGGTGTTCTGGTTCGTCGAGGTGGCGGTGGCCGACAAGATCGCCACTTCGCCCTTGCCGCCCGGCAGCGCATCGGCCGCGAGCTTCAGGCACATGTTGCCGATAAGGGCGTTCGAGGACGGGTTGAGGTGCAGCATGCGGCCGGCCGGCGCCACGGCCGAATCCCACGAGATCACCTTGATGCCGCGCCCCATGGCCTTCTTCAGCACCGGCGCCACGGCGTCCTTGTCGTTGGCCGAGATCGCGATGGCGTCCACCTTCTGGGAGATCAGCGCGTTGATGACGTCGATCTGCCCTTCGGCGGTGGTCGTGGTGGGGCCCGTGTAGATGATCTGCACCCCCCCGATCTGTTTGGCGGCTTCCTCGGCGCCCTTGTGGGCGGCGTCGAAGAACCCGTTGCCGAGCGATTTGGCGACAAGCGCGATCTTCACGTCGGCGGCCTGGGCGGCCCCGGCCAGCAGGATGCCCGCGAGTGCCGTCGTTGCGGCCAACGTCTTGATGAACGTCATTGTGATCCTCCCTTTCTTGGTGTTTCACCGTCTTCCCGGGCTGAGGGTTCAGGCCGTGGAAGGTGATGACGATTGATCGCTGTCGCGCACGGCGTCGGCGATGATGAGCGTGATCCCGGCGTCGGCGATCATGGCGCGGTCGGTGGCGCTGATCCGGCTGTCGGTGATCACCGTGCTGGCGCGCCCGAGCGGGGCCAGGATCATGCTGGATTGCGCCGCGAACTTGCTGGAATCGACCAGCAGCACCAGCTCGTCGGCCTGCCCCATCAGGCGCTGTTCCGACGACATGATCAGCGCGTCCTCCTCCATGATGCCGAGGCTCGACAGGCCACGGCAGCCCATGAACATGCGGCGGGCGCGGAAATGGCGCGTGCCGTCGTCCGGCAGGGGGCTGAGAATGATGTTCTGCTCGCGGTAGATCGTCCCGAATGGCACGAAAACGGTGCAGCGCGACTGCCGCAGCAGGTGGTCGGCGATGCCGAAGCTGTTGGTCAGCACCTGCAGGGGCAGGCTGCTCAAGGCATGCACCATCTGAAAGGTGGTGGTGCCGCCGTTGATGATGATGGCGTCGCCGGCCTCGCAAAGCGACACCGCCTTGCGGCCGATCGCCCGCTTCGCGGCGAGGTTCGCCACGCCGGCGCCGGTGCCGCGATGGCTGTCGAGCGGCACCACGACGGGGGGATGCAAGGCTTCGGCACCGCCGCGCAGCTTGCGCAGGCGGCCTTGGCGGGCGAGGGCCGCGAGGTCGCGCCGCACGGTCGCTTCCGAGCCGCCGGTCGCAAGGGCGAAATCACCCACGGTCGCCACCGGCCGGGCCTGTAGCGTTTCCAAGATGATGCGGTGGCGTTCACGCTCGTGCATCGTTTCCTCCGCCATCAGGGCTAAGCAGCCCAGGAACCGAAGTCAACAACTTCGATCGTAAATCCTTCATTGCACTGCACAAACGATCACATGATGATCGTAATTGACACCGATGGGGCTGGAGCGCATTGCTGGAGCAAACCAAGGGAAGCGGCCTGCCGTCGCTTCATCATGGCTCTGGGAGGACACACATGACGGACCCGCACCCTGGCCTTCTCGAAAGCCGCTGGGATGACGCGACAGCGGCCGGCTTGGACCAGCCGGGCCTTTTGTTGTATCGCTCCAATCTGTTGGGCGCCGACAAGCGCATCACCAACTATGGTGGCGGCAACACGTCGGCTAAGGTGATGCAGGCCGATCCGCTCGGCGGCGAGCCGGTGGAGGTGCTGTGGGTGAAGGGCTCCGGCGGCGATGTCGGGACCATCAGGCTCGACGGCTTCGCGACGCTCTATATGAGCAAACTCGATCAGATCCGATCAGCCTACAAAGGCGTCGCGCAGGAAGACGCGATGGTGGGCCTGCTGCCTTTCGCGACCTTCGCGCTCAACCCGCGCGCGGCCTCGATCGATACCTCGCTGCATGCCTACCTGCCCTACAAGCACGTCGACCACATGCATCCGGACGCGATCATCGCCATCGCGGCCACAAAGAACAGCCGCGCCCTGACGCAGGCGATCTTCGGCGACGAGATCGGCTGGATTCCCTGGCGGCGCCCGGGCTTCGAGCTCGGCCTGGAGCTGTCGCGCTTCGCCCACGCCAATCCGGCCGCCAAGGGCGTGGTGCTGGAAAGCCACGGCCTCTTCACCTGGGCCGACGACGCCAAGGCCTGCTACGAGCTGACGCTGCGGATCATCAATACCGCGATCGGCTGGTTCGCCGAACAGGAGGCCGGCAAGCCGGTCTTCGGCGGCCCCGCGGTCGCCAGCCTGCCGGCCGAGGCGCGCCGAACCATCGCGGCCGAGATGATGCCGGAGATCCGCGCCCAGATCGGCACGGCCGAGCGCAAGGTCGGCCATTTCGACGATCGCGCCGCGGTGCTGGATTTCGTCAACGCGCAGGCCCTGCGGGATCTCGCGCGTCTCGGCACGAGCTGCCCCGACCATTTCCTGCGCACCAAGATCCGGCCGCTGGTGCTCGACTTCGACCCGGCCACCGGATCGACCGATACGCTGAAGGCGGGACTTGGTGACGCCATCGCGGCCTACCGGTCCGATTACCAGAACTATTACGAGCGCTGCCGTCACCCCGACAGCCCCGCGATCCGCGACACCAATGCGGTGGTCTACCTGATCCCCGGCGTCGGCATGATCACCTTTGCGCGCGACAAGGCGACGGCCCGCATCGCGGGCGAGTTCTATGTCAATGCCATCAACGTGATGCGCGGCGCCTCGAGCGTCGACACCTATGTGGGGCTGCCCGAGCAGGAAGCCTTCGACATCGAATATTGGCTGCTCGAAGAAGCCAAGCTGCAGCGCATGCCGAAGCCGAAGAGCCTCGCGGGCCGGATCGCCCTGGTGACGGGCGGCGCCGGCGGCATCGGCCGCGCCGTGGCGGCCAAGCTGCTGGGGGAGGGCGCCTGCGTGGTGCTGGCCGACATCGACGCCGCGGCGCTCGCCGAAGCCGAGGCGGGTTTCGTCAAGGGGTTCGGGGCCGACCAGGTCCGCAGCGTCGTCATGGACGTCACCAGCGAGGCCGCGGTGGCTTCGGGCTTCGCCGAGGCCGCGGTGGCGTTCGGCGGCCTCGACATCCTGGTGTCGAATGCCGGCATCGCATCGTCCGAGCCGGTGGAAACCACGACCCTCGCCATGTGGGACCGCAACATGGACATCCTGGCCAAAGGCTATTTCCTCACGGCCCGCGAGGCGTTCCGGTTGATGCGCCGGCAGAAGCTCGGCGGCGCCCTGGTGTTTGTCGCCTCCAAGAACGGCCTCGCGGCCTCGCCCAATGCCAGCGCCTATTGCACCGCTAAGGCGGCCGAGATCCATCTGGCCCGTTGCCTGGCGCTCGAGGGGGCGGAGGCTGGCATCCGGGTCAACGTGGTCAATCCCGACGCCGTGCTGCGCGGCTCGAAGATCTGGACCGGGGAATGGAAGGAACAGCGCGCCGCCGCCTATAACATGCCGACCGACGACCTCGAGGAACACTACCGCAAGCGCTCCTTGTTGAAGCGCGCCGTGCTGCCGGAAGACATCGCGGAGGCGACCTTCTTCCTGGCCTCCGACCTGTCGGCCAAGTCCACCGGCAACATCCTCAACGTCGATGCCGGCAACGCCCAATCCTTCACGCGCTGACCACAGCACGGCCCGGCGCAACGACGCCGGGCCGCATGCGCCATAACAAACCGGGAGGGACCCCATGACCGCATTGCCGATCCACGCCGACGTCATCGAGCGCCACAATGCCGGCCGGCGCACCGCGCTGCGGGACGATTACGATGCGCTCGGGGCCAGGCTCGCCCGGGACAACATCGACATCGGCGCCATCCTGGCCCAGGTGACGGAGTTCACGGTCGCGCTGCCGTCCTGGGGGGTCGGCACGGGCGGTACGCGCTTCGCCCGCTTCCCCGGCGGGGGTGAGCCGAAGGGCATCAACCAGAAGCTCGCCGATTGCGCCGTCGTGCAGCAGCTCGGCCGCGCCACCCCGACGGTGTCGCTGCACATTCCCTGGGACAAGGCCCCGCCGGCCGCGCTCAAGGCCGAGGCCGCCGCCCTCGGGCTCGGCTTCGACGCGATGAACTCGAACACCTTTCAGGACCATCCGGGATCGCCCGAGCACCCGCTGTCCTACAAGCACGGTTCGCTGTCGCATCGCGATCCGGCCGTGCGGGCCCAGGCGGTGGCCCATAACATCGACTGCATCCGCATCGGCGAGGCGCTCGGCGCCAAGGCCCTGACGGTGTGGATCGGCGACGGATCGAACTTTCCCGGCCAAAGCCACTTCGCCCGCGCCTTCGAGCGCTACCTCGAGTCGATGCAGGCCATATACGCGGCACTGCCCGACGATTGGCGGTTGTTTTCCGAACACAAGATGTACGAGCCGGCCTTTTATTCCACCGTGGTGCAGGATTGGGGCTCGAGCCTCATCGCCGCGCAGGCGCTGGGCCCGAAGGCGCAATGCCTGGTCGACCTCGGCCACCACGCGCCCAATGTGAACATCGAGATGATCGTGTCGCGGCTGGCCGGCGTCGGCAAGCTCGGCGGTTTCCACTTCAACGATTCGAAATATGGCGACGACGACCTCGACGCCGGTTCGATCGACCCGTTCCGGCTGTTTCTCGTCTTCAACGAACTGGTCGACCTCGAGCAAAGCCGACCGGGCTTCAGCCCGGCCCATATGATCGACCAGTCGCATAACGTGACCGACCCGATCGAGAGCCTGATCCGTTCGGCCGACGAGATCCGTCGCGCTTATGCGCAGGCGATGCTGGTGGACCGCGCCGCCCTCCGGGCCTGCCAGGACGATGACGACGCCCTGATGGCCTCCGAAACCCTGAAGCGTGCCTTCCGCACCGATGTCGGGCCGATCCTGGCCCAGGCTCGGCTGATGGACGGCGGCGCCATCGAGCCGGTCGCGGCCTACCGGGCCAGTCGCTATCGGGCCAAGGTCGCGGCCGAGCGACCGGCCGCCACGGGCGGGGGCGGGGGCATCACCTGAGCGGCATCCCCCTCACAATGAGGCCGTGATGCCGCCGTCGACGTAGAGCACGTGCCCGTTGACAAAGGAGGACGCGTCCGAGGCCAGAAACACGCAGGCCCCGACCAGTTCCTCGACACGGCCCCAGCGCCGCGCCGGGGTGCGGGTTTCGAGCCAGGCCGTGAAGGCGGGGTCGGCCACCAGCGCCGCATTCAGCGGCGTGTCGAAATAGCCGGGCGCGATGGCGTTGCATTGCAGGCCGTGCCGCGCCCAGTCGGTGGCCATGCCCTTGGTCAGGTTGCCGACCGCGCCTTTGGTGGCCGTGTAGGGCGCGATGCCGGGCCGGGCCAGGGCCGTCTGCACGCTGGCGATGTTGATGATCTTGCCGGCACCCCGCCCGATCATGTGCCGCGCCACCGCCTGGCCGACGTTGAACACGCTCGACACGTTGGTGCGCAGCAGCTGCTCGAAAGCCTCGGCAGGGAAATCCTCGAGCGGCGTGCGGTGCTGCATGCCGGCATTGTTGACCAGGATGTCGATCGGCCCGACCTCCGCCTCGAAGCCGTCGACAGCGGCCCGGGTGGCCGCATGGTCGGTGACGTCGAAGGGCAGTGTGCGGGCCTCCGGCACGGTCGCGGCGGCGGCCTCAAGCTTGGCCGGGTTTCGGCCGTTCAACACCACGGCGGCGCCACGCGCCGCCAGGCCCTGGGCAAGCGCCAGGCCGATGCCCTGGGATGAGCCGGTGACGAGCGCCCGGCGGCCGTGGAGGTCGAAGAGGTCTTTCATCGCATCCGTTCAACAAAAGGGGTGACAAGCGATCGTAGTGGCCTATGTTATCGATAACTTCCAAGTCAAGCCTGTATGGAGCCCGCCGTTTGCCCCCGCAGATCCTCCAGGTCGGCTCCTACGCGGCATGGGACGAGGAGCCGCTCAACGCGGCCTTCGCGGTGCATCGTTATTTCGAGGCCGACGATAAGGCGGCGTTCCTGGCCGCGGTCGGGCCGCAAATCCGCGGCATCGCCACCCGCGGCGACCTCGGCGCCCCCCGGGCGATGATCGAGGCCTGCCCGGCCCTCGAGGTCATCGCGGTCTATGGCGTCGGCACCGATGCGGTGGACCTCGACCTTTGCCGCGAGCGCGGCATCCGGGTCACTAACACGCCCGACGTGCTGACCGACGATGTCGCCGACCTCGCGGTCGCGATGATGCTGTGCCTGGGGCGCGGCATGCTGGGCGCCGAAGCCTGGATACGGGACGGCCACTGGTCCCAACGGGGCGGCTACGGGCTGCAGCGCCGCGTGTCGGGCCGCCGGGCCGGCATCCTGGGCCTCGGGCGCATCGGCTTCGCGATCGCAAAGCGCCTGAAGGGCTTCGACATGCGGGTCACCTATTGTGGCCCCTCGCCAAAGTCGCATGCCGCCGACCTCGGCTTCGTGGCCGATCCGGTGGCGCTCGCGGCGGGCTGCGACGTGCTGTTCGTCACCCTGGCGGCCTCGGCCGAAACGCAGAACATCGTGGGACGCCGCGTCATCGAGGCGCTCGGGCCGGACGGCACCCTGATCAATGTGTCGCGCGCCGCCAACGTCGACGAGGCGGCGCTGCTCGAGGCGCTGGAAAGCCGGGCGCTCGGCGCTGCCGGGCTCGACGTCTTCGCGGGCGAGCCGGCGCTCGATCCCCGTTTCCTGCTGCTCGACAATGTCCTGCTGCAGCCGCACCATGGGTCCGGCACGGTGGAAACCCGCCGTGCCATGGGCCAGCTGGTGCGCGACAATCTCGCGGCGCATTTCGCCGGTCGGCCGCTGCCGACCCCCGTGGTTTGAGAAGGATAATGCCATGAAGGCCATCGTGGCCCATGCGGCCAAGGACGTCCGCATCGAAGATTGTTCGGTCGGGGAGCCAGGGCCGGGCGAGGTGCGACTGCGCCTCGCGGCCGGCGGCATCTGCGGCAGCGACCTGCATTATTACCACCACGGCGGCTTCGGCACGGTGCGGCTGAAGGAGCCGATGGTCCTCGGCCATGAGGTGTCGGCCCATGTGGAGACGCTTGGGCCGGGGGTCGAGGGCCTCACGGTCGGCCAGCTGGTGGCCGTGTCGCCGTCCCGGCCCTGCGGGCATTGCCGGTATTGCGAGGCTGGCGTCCACAACCAGTGCCTCCACATGCGGTTTTATGGCAGCGCCATGCCGTTTCCCCATATCCAGGGCGCCTTCCGGGAGCTGCTGGTGGCCGATGCGCGGCAATGCGTGCCGGCCGATGGCTTGACCGCCGGCGAGGCCGCCATGGCGGAGCCCCTGGCCGTGACCCTGCACGCGACGCGCCGCGCCGGCGAAATCCTCGGGCGGCGGGTGCTGGTCACCGGGTGCGGGCCGATCGGCGTCTTGTCGATCCTGGCGGCGCGCCGGGCCGGCGCGGCCGAGATCGTGGCGACCGACCTGTCGGATTTCACCCTTGGGATCGCGAGGGCGGCCGGCGCCGACCGGACGATCAACACCGCGCACGAGCCCGAGGCGCTGGCGCCCTACGGGACCGATAAGGGCAGCTTCGACATTCTTTACGAATGCTCCGGCGCCCCGGCGGCGCTCGCGGCCGGCATCGCGGCCCTGCGGCCGCGTGGCATCGTGGTTCAGCTCGGCCTCGGCGGCGGCGAGATGATGGTGCCGATGATGGCCGTCACCGCCAAGGAGCTCGAGCTGCGGGGCTCCTTCCGGTTCCATGAGGAATTCGCCACCGGGGTGGCGCTGATGCGCAAGGGCCTGATCGACGTCAAGCCGTTGATCACCCACACGGTGCCGTTCGCGGAGGCATTGTCGGCCTTCGCGATCGCGTCCGACCGCGGGAGCGCCATGAAGGCGCAGATCCGCTTCGGGGCGGCGGTCTGACGCCACGCCCGGGGCGACCGGTTGACAGGGGTGCGGGATGGGTTATCGATAACATCTCATCGGGGGTGGAGCGGTGCCGGACGACGCTTTA
Source organism: Lichenihabitans sp. Uapishka_5 (assembly GCF_033947565.1). NCBI lineage: Bacteria > Pseudomonadati > Pseudomonadota > Alphaproteobacteria > Hyphomicrobiales > Lichenihabitantaceae > Lichenihabitans > Lichenihabitans sp. Uapishka_5. The sequence continues at coordinate 7,147 of NZ_JARPVX010000069.1, read as the reverse complement.
CGGTTTGAGGATGTGGCTAAGAGCTTTGGCGGCACGCGTGCCCTCAAGGGCGTCAGCTTCTCGGTCGCGCGCGGCGAGATCGTCGCGCTGCTGGGCGAGAACGGCGCCGGCAAGTCGACGCTCATTAAGACGCTCGGCGGCATCTACCGGGCCGATGCGGGGCGGGTGGCGATCGGCTCGGAGCCTTACCGGCACCAGCCATCCGGCGCCACGGGCCGCCAGCCCGTCGCCTTCATCCACCAGGACCTCGGCCTCATCGAATGGATGACCGTGGCCGAGAACGTCGGCCTGTCGCAGGGCTATCCGCGCCGCGCCGGGCTCGGGCGGCTCCGGCCGATCGACTGGCGGGCCGCCGAGGCCACCACGGCCCGGGCGCTGGCCACGGTGGGCTGCGACATCGACCCGACCACCCGGGTCAGCAGCTTGAGCCGCACCGAGAAGTCGCTCGTTGCCATCGCCCGGGCGCTGGCAGTGGAGTGCGACTTCCTGGTGCTCGACGAGCCCACCGCCAGCCTGCCGGCCGACGAGGTGGAGCGCTTGTTCGACGCCATGCGCAAGTTGAAGGCGGGCGGGGTCGGCATGATCTACGTGTCCCACCGGCTCGACGAGGTGTTCCGCATCGCCGATCGCGTGGTGGTGATGCGCGATGGCGGCCTCGTGGGCGACCAGCCCGTCGCGGCCGCCACGCCCGATGGCTTGGTGCAGCTCATCATCGGGCGGTCCGAGCTCGAATTGTTCCAGAAGCCGCAGACCACGGCAGGCCGCACGCGCGTCACGGTCGAGACCCTGCGCACGCCCGGTGCCGGCCCGGTGTCGTTCGCGGTGCGCGAAGGCGAATTGCTGGGCCTCGTCGGCCTGCGCGGCGCCGGGCAGGAGGAGGTGGGACGGGCGCTGTTCGGCGCGCTTCCGCATACGGGAGCGATCCGCCTCGACGGCGAAGCGCCTGACCTGTCGTCGCCGCGCGCGGCCCTCGCGTCCGGCATCGGTCTGATCGCCCGCGACCGCACCGAGGAGTCGATCGCCGCCGCGCTTTCGATCCGAGAGAACTGCTTCCTCAACCCGGGCGCGTCGGGCCGCGGGCTGTTTTCCGTGCGCACGCCCCGCGAAGAGGCGCAGGCCGCGGCGGCGCTGGGCAGTTCGGTCGGGTTGCGGCCCAACGATCCTCACCTCGCCATCGAGGGGCTGTCGGGCGGCAATCAGCAGAAGGTGATCGTGGGCCGTTGGCTCGCGACGGGACGGCGCCTGCTGATCGCCGAGGACCCGACCGCGGGCGTCGACATCGGGGCACGGGCCGACATCTACCGCCTGATCGGCAGGGCGCTCGAGCGCGGCCTCGCGGTTGTGGTGGTGTCGACCGACTTCGAGGAGGTGGCCCACATCTGCCAGCGCGCGCTGGTGTTCAGCCACGGCCGCATCGTGGCCGAACTCGCCGGCGATGCGCTGACGACCGCCAGCCTCATCACCGCCGCATCGACCTCCAAAGCGGCCTAACGGCACCAACACAACAACAACGGTCTCAAGACCGCGCGAAACCGGGGAAGGAAGCCGATGTCGACCAATTCGATCAAGTCCGATGCCCTGGAGCCGACGCGGGCCGAGCTGCGTGGCGCGAGCGTCGGGCAGAAGGTTGGCCGCCTGCTGCCGGTCTACGGCCTGCCGGTGCTGACGGTTGCCTTGATCCTGCTCTTCTCAGCCCTACTGCCGCAAACCTTCCCCACGCTGCTCAACCTGCGCTCGATCATCGCCGACAAGGCCATCATCGCGCTGCTGTCCCTGGCCGCCATGATCCCGATGGCCACCGGCAAGATCGATCTCACGGTCGGCTACGGCATCGTGCTGTGGCACATCCTGGCCATCACGCTGCAGGCCTTCTACGGCCTGCCCTGGCCGGTGGCGGTGGCGATCGTGCTGGTGCTCGGGCTTCTGGTGGGCTTCGTCAATGGCGTGCTGGTCGAGGTGGCCCGCATCGACAGCTTCATCGCCACCTTGGGCACCGGCACGGTTCTTTACGCCCTGGCGCTGTGGCACACCAATGGTCGGCAGGTGGTGGCGGTGCTGCCCGAAGGGTTTCTGGCCCTCAACGGCACGCGCCTCCTCGGGTTGCCCGTGACCGGCTACTACGTTCTCGGGCTGGCGCTCGTCATGTGGTTCGTGTTCGAATACCTGCCGGTCGGTCGCTACATGTACGCAATCGGTGCCAATCCGAAGGCGGCCGCCCTCAACGGCATCCCGGTCGAGCGCTACACCATGCTGGCCTTCGGCTTGTCGGGCCTGTTGACCGCGGGGGCCGGCGTCCTGCTGGCCTCCAAGCTGCGCATCGGTCAGGCCAGCGTGGGGCTCGAGTTCCTCCTGCCGGCCCTCGTCGGCGCCTTTCTGGGATCGACCACCATCAAGCCCGGACGCGTCAACGTGTGGGGCACGGTGATCGGCGTCGTGATCCTCGCGACCGGCATCTCGGGCATCCAGCAATTCGGCGGCTCCTTCTGGGTTGAGCCGCTCTTCAACGGGCTGACGCTTCTCGTCGCCATCGGGATCGCGGGCTATGCCCAGCGCAGGAGGGCGGCCGGACGAACCGCCCCAATCGGGAACCGCACCCCCAACGCGGGTTCCCCACAGGGAGAGAAGGCATGAAGCGCAGCGTAACAACAGCGGCCGCCATCCTGGCGGCGCTGGCCGTCCACCCGGCCCATGCCGACGAGATGGCCGATGCCAAGGCCCGGGTCGCAAAGGCGACCGAAAAGGCCGGGCAATGGGACGGACCCACGACCGGCCCGAAGATCGCGCCGGGCAAGACGATCATCTACCTGGCCGGCGACATGCGCAACGGCGGCACCGAAGGCGTGTCGCGGGGCGTCGAGGAAGCCGCCAAGGCCGCCGGCTGGACGCTGCGCATCCTGGACGGCCGTGGCGAGATTTCGGCCCGCACCGCGGCGCTAAACCAGGCCGTCGCCTTGAAGCCGGACGGCGTCGTGGTCGGCGGCTTCGATGCGCTCGAGCAGAACGCCTCGCTGGCGACCCTCAAGGAGGCCGGCATCCCCTTCGTGGGTTGGCACGCCACCATCGATCCCGGCCCGGATGCGAAGACCGGCATGTTCGCCAACGTCAACACCCGCATTGCCGATGTGGCCCAGACGGCCGCTGACCTCGCCATCGTCAATTCGGGCGGCAAGGCCGGCGTCGTGATCTTCGGCGATTCCAACTACGAGATGGCGATCGGCAAGGCGCGCATGATGGAGGCCGCCATCAAGAAATGTCCGGGCTGCACCGTGCTGACGCTCGAGGATTCGCCGATGACCGAGGCCTCCACCCGCATGCCGCAGCTCACCACCTCGCTGCTGCAACGCTATGGCGACAAGTGGACCTATTCGCTCGCTGTGAATGACCTGTACTACGACTTCATGGGGCCGTCGTTGAGCGCGGCCGGCAAGGCCGGAACCGACACGCCCTATAACATCTCGGCGGGCGACGGATCGGAATCGGCGTTCCAGCGCATCCGGGCAAAGCAGAACCAGATCGCCACCGTACCGGAGCCGCTGCAGCAGCAGGGGTGGCAGCTCGTCGACGAACTGAACCGCGCCTTCGCCAAGCAGCCCTGGTCGGGCTACGTGTCCGGCATCCATCTCGTCACGGCCGACAATGTGGCCTTCGACGGCGGCCCAAAGAACATCTTCGACCCCGACAACGGCTACCGTGACCATTACAAGCAGATCTGGGGCAAGTAAGTCGGTGCCGGACGGTCCGGTTGGCGGCCCGTCCGGCCCATTCCGATCCCTGCCACGATGACCGAGCCCCTCCGCGGCCGCAGCCGGCCGACCGTGACCATGACCCATGTGGCGCAGCGCGCCGGCGTGTCGGCCATGACGGTGTCGCGCGCCCTGCGCAAGGATGGCGCCATCTCGGCCGCCACCCGCCAGCGCATCATGGCGGCCGTCGAGGAGCTCGGCTACGTGCTCGACCAGACGGCCGGCACCTTTTCGTCGAAGCGCTCGGGCTTCGTGGCGGCGCTGGTACCGTCGCTGAACAACTCGAATTTCGCCGATACGGCGCGCGGCGTCACCGATGCGCTCGACGGCTCCGGCCTGCAGATGCTGCTCGGCTATACGGATTACTCCACCGCCAAGGAGGAGGAGATCGTCCAGTCGATGCTGATGCGGCGCCCGGAAGGGCTGATCCTCACCGGCGGGCGGCACACCGAGCGCGCGCGACGCTTGTTGACGCGCGCCGGCGTGCCGGTGGTGGAAACCTGGGACATGCCGGGCGAGCCGGTCGGCCATGTGGTGGGCTTTTCCAATGCCGAAGCCACGCGCAGCCTGGTGCATCACCTGCACGAACGCGGCTATCGGCGCATCGGCTATATCGGCGGCACCAGCAACCGGGACACGCGCGGCGCCGACCGCCGGGTCGGCTTTCTGCGGGCTGCCGCGGAATTGGGGCTCGACCGCGAGCGCATCGTGTCGTTCGGCCAGCCCCCCATCTCGATGAGCCAGGGCGGCGAGGCGATCGTGCAATTGTTGTCGCGCTGGCCCGACACCGATGCGGCCGTCTGTGTGTCGGACCTGTCGGCCTTCGGGGCCTTGTCGGAATGCCGCCGCCGCGGCTGGGCGGTGCCGGGCCGCGTGGCCCTGGCGGGGTTCGGCGATTTTGAGATCGCCAGCGCGGCCGTCCCGAGCCTGACCACCGTCGCGGTGGATAGTTACGGCATCGGCCATCGCGCCGGCGACGTGCTGCTGCAGGCCATCCTGGCGCGCCGCGACGACCGCGCCATGCCGGCCGAAACCGTGCTGATGCCGTTTCGCATCATCGAGCGCGAAACCACCTGACGGCGCGGCGCGGCCGATCAAACCAGCCTTGAAAACCGCCCGAGGGCGCAATGACGCCGCCTTGGCGTGATGGGACCCCGGTGGTTGTGCGACTTTCGCCGGAGGCTTGTTGATGTCCGTGACTTCGATCATCGCGCTGGAGCTCGGCGTCAAGGAGGCCCAGGTGACGGCCGCCGTGGCGCTGCTCGACGGCGGCGCGACCGTCCCGTTCATCGCCCGCTACCGCAAGGAGGCGACCGGCCTGCTCGACGACACGCAGCTGCGCAGCCTCGCCGAGCGTCTCGGCTACCTGCGCGAGTTGCACGACCGGCGCACCGCCGTGCTGGAAGGGCTGCGGTCCCAGGGCAAGCTGACCCCCGAACTCGCGACCGCGATCGCTCAGGCCGACACCAAGGCGCGGCTCGAGGACATCTACCTCCCCTACAGGCCGAAGCGCCGCACCAAGGCGCAGATCGCCCGCGAGGCCGGCCTCGGCCCGCTGGCGGACGCGCTTCTGCTGACGCCCGCGGCCGACCCGCGCGCGACCGCCGCGCCCTATGCCGACGTGGCCAAGGGGGTGCCGGATATCGAGGCGGCGCTCGAAGGCGCGCGGCAGATCCTCATCGAGCGCTTTTCGGAAGATGCCGACCTGCTCGGGCGCCTACGCGAGGAGTTTTGGCGCGGCGGCCGCGCGGCGTCCCGGGTCCGCAAGGGCAAGGAGGCGGCCGGCGCCAAATTCGCCGATTATTTCGATTGGAGCGAGCCGCTCGGCCGCATGCCGTCGCATCGCATCCTGGCCCTGCTGCGTGGCGAGGCCGAGGACATCCTCGACGTCGCCCTCCTGGCCGAGGGCGAGGACATGCCGGCCGGCACGCCGGGACCCTTTGAGCGTGCCCTCTGCCTTCGCTACGGGATCGGCGACAAGGGGCGCCCCGGCGACCGCTGGCTGATCGACACCGTGCGGGCCGCCTGGCGCGGCAAGATCCGCGTCGGCATCAAGCAGGATCTGCGGGCCCGCCTGATCGATCGGGCCGAGACCGAGGCCGTCAAGGTGTTCGCCGGCAACCTTCGGGACCTGTTGCTGGCCGCCCCCGCGGGCGGGCGCCCCACGCTGGCGCTCGATCCCGGCTTCCGCAACGGCGTCAAGATTGCGGTGGTGGACGGCACCGGCAAGGTGCTGGCGGTCGACACCACCTATCCCCACGAGCCGCAGCGGCGCTGGACGGAAGCCGTGCAAAGCCTCGGCCGGCTGTGCCGGGCGCACGCGGTCGAGCTGATCGCGATCGGCAACGGCACGGCATCGCGGGAAACCGACAAGCTGGCGGCCGCGCTCGTGGCTGCCCACCCGGACCTGCGCATGACCAAGGTGCTGGTGTCGGAGGCGGGCGCCTCGGTTTATTCGGCCTCGGAGGTCGCCAGCCGCGAGTTGCCCGGCCTCGACGTGTCGCATCGCGGCGCGGTGTCGATCGCCCGCCGGCTGCAGGACCCGCTGGCCGAGCTCGTCAAGATCGACCCGAAGTCGATCGGCGTCGGCCAATACCAGCACGACATCGGCGAGGCGAAGCTGTCGCGGTCGCTGGCGGCTGTGGTCGAAGACGCGGTCAATGCCGTCGGGGTCGACGTCAACACGGCCTCGCCGGCGCTGCTGGCCCAGGTGTCGGGCCTCGGCACGACGGTTGCGGCCAATATCGTGACCCATCGCGATGCGAACGGCCCGTTCCGCAGCCGTGCGGCCTTGAAAAAGGTGTCCGGGCTCGGGCCGAAGACGTATGAGCTCGCGGCGGGGTTCCTGCGGGTTCCGGGCGGCGACGACCCGCTCGACGGGTCTGGCGTCCACCCGGAAAGTTATCCGGTGGTGCGGCGCATTCTGGATGCCACCAAGACCGACATCCGGGCGCTGATCGGCAACGACGCCGTGCTGGCGGGCTTGGCACCGGCGCGCTTCGCTGACGAACGCTTCGGCGTGCCGACCGTGCGCGACATCATCGCGGAGCTCGGCAAGCCCGGCCGCGACCCCCGCCCGGCCTTCCAGACCGCGACCTTCCAGGAGGGGGTGGAAACGCTCACCGATCTGAAACCCGGCATGCAGCTCGAAGGCGTCGTGACCAATGTCGCGGCCTTCGGGGCGTTCGTCGACATCGGCGTGCACCAGGACGGCCTCGTCCACATTTCGGCCATGGCCCGCAAGCGCATCGCCTCGCCGGCCGAGGTCGTGAAGGCGGGTGACACCGTGCGGGTGCTGGTGTTGTCGATCGACGTGCCGCGCAAGCGGATCGCGCTGTCGCTGCGCCTCGACGACCCGATCGACCGCGCGCCCCCGACGCCCGGCCCACGCCCCCGCGCCGAGC
>NZ_JARPVX010000068.1:0-21265 GCF_033947565.1 Lichenihabitans sp. Uapishka_5 | reverse complement strand
ACCGAGAACTACACTCTCTCCGTCGTCGGCAGCGTCAGATGTGTATAAGAGACAGCGTGTCGGCCGTGGTGCCGGTGCTGATGTTGAAATAAAGCCCGGTGCCATCATCCTGCATGGCGTCGAAAAACACGCCGAGGCCGCCGTCGCCTGCATCCATGAGGATCGACCAGCCGGAAAAAAACTGGCTGACCAGCGTTTCGCCGGCGAGGCTGGCGATCGTAAAGGTGCCGCTGCCGGTCCAAAGGTCGTCGTCATAGGTCAGCTGGCCGAACAAGCTGTCGGTCGCCACCGTGCTGCCCGACCCATCCGCGATCAAGGGGATCGACACGTCGTAGGTGATCGGGGTCGCCCTGGCGGGAGCCGCGAAGGCGCCGAACAACGACAGCGCGACGGCGATGATCTTGAAAGATGTCATGGAGGTCAGCCTGATGGATATGACCTCAGCTAACGGCATGAATCTTATTCAATTGCGGATGAATACTATTGACGACCTGTGAATGCGCAGTGTTTGGAGTCAGTAAAAGTCTTTACCTAAAGACATGTTGACATCACGAGGCCGTGAAGTGTCCCGAGATCGTCCGTGGTCCCCCAGTCGCCATCGCGACGCGCCATGGCGCGCCGGCGGCGCACCGCAGCTTCACTCGGCCGCCTGACGATCCCAGCCCGGCTTGCGCGGCCCATCGGCGGCGGCGTCCGACACGGCAGGCCGCTCGTCCGCCTCGCCCACGAAGCGCGAGAAGAGGCGGGTGAGGCCCCGCTGCAGATCGTCAACCAGCAGGAACACGGCCGGCACGAAGATCAGCGACAACAAGGTCGACACCAGCAGCCCGGCGATCACCGCCACCGCCATCGGGGCGCGGAATTCACCCCCGATGCCGAGCGACAGCGCCGACGGCACCATGCCGGCCGCCATCGCGATGGTGGTCATCACGATGGGCCTGGCGCGCTTGCGGCCGGCCTCCTGGATGGCCGTCACGCGATCGACGCCGGCCGCCATCTCGCGCAGTGCGAAATCCACCAGCATGATGGCGTTCTTGGTCACAAGGCCGAGCAGCATCAGAATGCCGATCACCACCGGCATCGAGATCGGCATGTGGCAGAGCAGCAGCCCCAGGATGGCGCCGCCGATCGACAGCGGCAGCGAGAACAGAATCGTAATGGGCTGCAGGAACGAGCCGAACAACAACACCAGCACGCCCGTCACCATCATCAGGCCCACGCCCATGGCCAGCAGGAAGCCCGAGAACACCTCGCCCATGATTTCGGCGTCGCCGGTCTGGCGGATCGTCACGCCGGGCGGCAGGTGGGTGGCGGTGGGGGTCGCCATGGCGGCGTCCACCAGGGCGCCGAGCGCGTCCGACCCCTCCATATTGGCCTCGACCGCCACCCGGACGGCACGGTCGTAGCGGCTGATCGAGCCCGGTCCCTGGGCGAGGCTGAGGTCGGCCACCGCGGCGAGCGGCACCGCGGCACCGTTCTTGGCCGGCACCTTCAGGTTTTCCAGCACGCCGATCTGCCGTCGGTCCGCCTCGGGCAGCATGACGCGGATCGGCACCTGCCGGTTGGGCGCGTTGAACTTCGCCAGGTTGACGTCGGTGTCGCCGATGGTGGCGACCCGCACGGTGTCGGCGATCGTGTCGGTCGAGACGCCGAGGTCGGCGGCGGCATCGGGCTTCGGGCGGATGCGCAGCTCCGTCTGGTTGAGCGGCGCCGTCGACAGCACGCCGACGAGGTGAGGGATCCTGGCCACGTCCTGCTGGAAGCGGCGTGCTACCTCTTCGACCACGGCCTCGTCGGGGCCGGCGACGATCAGGCTCATGTCGCGCTGGCCGCTGTCGCGCAGTGCCCAGGACCGGATGTCGGGCTCGCGCCGCAGGATGGCGGCGATGTCCTTTTCGACCATCTGCTGGTCGCGGGCGCGGTCGGCCTTGGGACTGAGATTGATTGTCAGGCTGGCCAGGCGAACGTCGAGCTTGCTGGGCAGTTGCCGCCCGCCGTCGACGAAGACCGAGGCCACCTCGGGGATGCGGCGGATGGCGCCCGCGAGCCGGTCGGTGGTGCCGATGGTTTCGGCGAGACGCGAGCCTGGCGCGAGTTCGACCACGAAAACCGTGCGGGCCGAATCCTCCTTGGGCAGGAAGCCCGAGGGCAGCAGCTTGGTGGAGGCCAGCGAGGCCGCGAACAGCATGAGCCCGAGCGCCAGCGTCGACCACTTGTGGCGCACCGACCAGCCGACGATCCGCCCATACATCCGCATCACCAGGCCGTCGCGCTCGTCCACGTGGGCATGATGGCGCATGAAATAAGCGGCCAGCAGCGGCGTGATGAGGCGCGCCACCAGAAGCGACATGAAGACCGCGATCGCGATGGTCAGGCCGAACTGGATGAAATATTGCCCCGCGATGCCGCCCATGAAGCTGACGGGCGCGAAGATGGCGATCAGCGTCATGGTGATGGCGATCACGGCCAGGCCGATCTCGTCGGCGCCTTCGAGCGCCGCCCGGTAGGCGGATTTGCCCATCCGCATGTGCCGGACGATGTTTTCGACCTCGACGATGGCGTCGTCGACCAGGATGCCGGTGACGAGCGTGATGGCCAGCAGGCTGACGGCGTTGAGCGTGAACCCGAAGGCGCTCATGGCCCAGAAGGTCGGCATCACCGACAGCGGCAGCGCGATGGCGGCGATCAGGGTGGCGCGCCAGTCCTTCAGGAACACCAGCACCACCAGCACCGCCAGGGCGGCACCCTCGAGCAGCGTGTCCATGGCCGAATGATAGCTGCCCATGGTCTTGGTGACGGCCGAGTCGATCAGCTTCAGCCGCACGTCGGGATGGTCGTGGCGGAAGCCGTCGATCTGTTTGGCGACGCCATCCGCCACTTCGGCATCGCTGGCGCCCGTGGCGCGCGACACCGCCACGGCCACCACCGGCTGCCCGTCGAAGCGCGCAAAGGTGCGCGGTTCCTTCACGGTGTCGGTCACGTCGGCGAGGTCGTCGAGCCGCACCTGGCGACCGCCCGCGATGACGATCGTGGTGGCCCGCAGGCTTTGCAGCGTGTCGGAGGCGCCAAGCGTGCGGATCGACTGCTCGACGCCGCCGATCTCGGCCCGGCCGCCCGACAGGTCGGCCGCCGTCGAGCGCAGCTGCGCGTTGACGGCCGCCGCCGTGACGCCGAGCGCCAGCAGCCGGTCGGGTTTCAGGGTGACGCGGATTTCGCGGTCGACGCCGCCGATGCGCGACACGCCGCCGACGCCCTTGATGCCCTGCAGCTTGCGGATGAGCGTGTCGTCGACGAACCAGGACAGTTCTTCCGGCGTCATGGCGGGCGCCGAGGCCGCATAGGTGATGATCGGCAGGCCCGCGATGACGACGCGGCTGATGATCGGCTCGTCGATCTGCCGCGGCAGGGTGGAGCGAATGCGCGTGACCGCGTCCTTGACGTCGTTGACGGCCCGGTCGGTGTTGGTTTCGAGCCGGAACTCGATCGTGGTGGTGGAGGTGCCCTCGCTGATCGAGGACGAGATGTGCTTGACGTTGTTGACCGCCGCGACCGCATCCTCGACCGGCTTGGCCACCTGCGCCTGCAGCTCGGACGGCGCCGCGCCCGACTGGGTGATGGTGATCGACACGATGGGGATGTCGACGTTCGGCATCTGGGTGACGGGCAGCGTGCGGAAGCTGACGATGCCGAGCACCAGCAGCACCACGAACAACACCACGGACGGGATGGGCTTGCGGATCGCCCAGGCGGAAATGTTGAGGCGCATGGGGGACCTCAGCGAGCGGCGGCTTGCAGCGCCGGATCGGGCGCCACGGGGGTGATGATGTCACCCGATTGCAGGAAGGAGCCGGCGCGGGCCACGATACGTTCGCCGACGTCGAGGCCGCGCGTGACCGCGACCCAATCGCGGTCGACGAGACCGGTCGTGATCGGCCGCGCCTCGACCCTGTTGTCGGCCTTCACCACCAGCACGCTCGGGCCGGCGTCGCCGTAAAGCACCGCCGCCACCGGCACCGCCAGCCCGCGCTCCCGCCGCACCTCCACGGTGCCGCGCGCAAAGGCGCCGATGTGCAGCCGGGGATCGTCGCCGAGGGTGATGCGCAGCTTGCCGAGCCGCGTCAGCTTGTCGACCTCCGGATAGACCACCCGCACCCGGCCCGGCACGGGCGCGCCATCGCCGATCGACACCAGGGCCGGGTCGCCGGCCATCAGCTCGGGCATGCGGGTCTCGATCACGTCGCCCTCGAGCTCGATGGTGCCGTGGCCGATGAGCCGGAACAGCTCCTGGGAGTTCGAGGACCGGATGCCGACCCGCGCCGCACGACGGCTGACGACGCCGTCGACCGGCGCCCGGATGGCGGTCTTGCCAAGCTTGACGGCCAGCTCGCTGGCGAGCGCGCGGTCGTGATCGAGGTCGGCCTGTGCGGCCACGAGGCCGCTCTGGGCGAAGCCGAGCCGGCCCTGGCTCGATTGCGCCGTGGCCACGGCGCCGTCGAGCGCCGCCGCCGTGGTGCTGCCGGACGCCACCAGCGAGCGGGCGCGGTCGAGCGCCAACCGCCCCTGGGTCTGGTCGGCCTGGGCCTGGGTGATGGAGTTCTGCGCCTGCACCACCGCCGCCTGGGCTTTCGCCACCGCGGCCGCCTGCTGCGCCACCTGGGTGTCGAGCATGTCATGGGCGAGGCGGGCCAGCACCTGGCCCTTCTCGACCCGGTCGCCTTCTTCCACCAGCACGTCGGTGACGAGGTTGCCGTCGAGTTCGGGCGACACCAGCACCTCGTCCCGTGGCACCAGCGTGCCGGTGATGACGGCTTCGAGCACCAGCTCGCGATCGGCCACCGGCACCACGGTGACGGCTGGCGGGGATGCTTCGGCGTTCGTGGCGGCCGGCTCGGCGGCCCGTGCGACGGTCGCGAAGCCGAGCGCCGCCATCAGGGCGCAGGCGGGAAGCAGGGGCGAGGTCGCGCGGATCATCGGACGGGTTCCAGGCAGGGGACAGGCGCGGCGCCGCTTGCCGCGGCCATGCTGTTTTCGAGGAAGCGGATCAGCCGCTCGGCGGGCGGCATGGGGTCGTAATCGGCGAACAGCGCCCGGTTGACCGCGATGCCCTGGCATTCCGTGCAGAACCGGTCGGCGAGCTCGGCCGCCGTGCTGTCCGACACCGCACCGGTGGCGGCCAGCACGCCCGCCACCCAGGCCCGATTCTCGGCCTCGAACCGTTCCAGCATGGCCGCGATGGTCGGATTGCGGGTGCCCTCGGCCCACAGCTCGACCAGCAGCATGGCTTTCTGGCGCGGGGCCCGCAGGTGCTGGCGCAACAGGCCGATCAGCATCGGCCATTGTTCCGCGTCCTGGCAGCAAAGGTGTTTCGCGGCCTCGGCCCTGTCGCGCTCCGCCAGCGCCAGAACGACGGCGTCCTTGGACGGGAAATAGCGGTACAGGTTGCCGACGCTCATCCCGGCCATCTTGGCCAGATCCTGCATCGTCGCGCGGTGGAAGCCGTGCAGCACGAAGCAGCGCTCTCCCGCGTCGAGGATCGCGGTGCGTCGCTCGGCCGGGATCTCGGCCCTCGCCGGCGGGGCGGCTTGCGGTGAGTGAACGTTCATTCACTCACCTTGTACGCCGAAGTGAGGCGGAATCGCGATGCTGCGCATGCGTAGGATCGAATGCCGCAGGGCGCGCTCGCCTCGTTGGGCCGGTTAGGCCGGATCGAGGCGCCGGTGGCGGGGCAGCAGCAGCGTGGCGACCAGGAACAACGCCGCTGCCACCAGGAACGGGGCACCGACAAACTGCACGGGGAAGCGGCCGTTGGTGCAGAGCGCGAAGACCCCGGTCATCAACGGCGGCCCGGCCACCGAACCGAGGGCCTGCAGGCTCGCGACGGCGCCCTGCAGTTCGCCCTGGGCATCGGCCTCGACCTCGTGCGACATCAAGGCCGAAACGGACGGCATCGCCAGGCCCTGGAAGCCGCCGGCCACGATCAGGCCGTAGATCATCCAGCCCTCCGTCGCGAAGGCGTAGCCGAGCGCCGTCAGCATCGCCACCGCCAGGCTCGCGAAGGCGGCGCGTCGCTCGCCCATGCGGCGGATCGACGGCCCGATCAACAGACCCTGGAACACGGCCGACACGATGCCGAAAAAGGCGAGCGACAGGCCGATCTGCGTCGCGTCCCAGCGGTAGCGCTCGATGGCCGCAAAGGCCCAGACGGCGGGGTAGACGGCCTGGGCCAGGAAGGTGAGGAAGATCGCCAGGGCCCAGCGGGTCATGTGCGGATGGGTGCGCAGCACCTGCATGGCCGCAAGCGGGTTGGCGCGGCGGACATCGAAGCGCCGCCGCGTTTCGCGCGGCAGGGATTCGGGCAGCACGAACAACGCCACCACGAAATTCAACAGTGAACATCCCGCCGCCACGAAGAACGGCATGCGCGGCTCGAAATGCCCCAACAGGCCGCCGATCACCGGGCCGAGCACGAAGCCGATCCCGAAGGCGGCGCCCAGCACCCCGAAGGCGCGGGCGCGGTCGGCCGGCGGCGTCACATCGGTCACATAGGCGCAGGCCGTGGTGTAGGAAGCGCCGCAAAGCCCGGCCAGCAGCCGTCCGACGAACAGCCAGCCGACCGTCGGCGCAAAGGCCGTCACCAGATAGTCGACGCCGAGCCCGAGGATCGACAGCAACAGCACGGGGCGACGTCCGTAGGCATCCGACAGATTGCCGATCAGCGGGCCGCACAGGAACTGGGTGGCCGAATAGGCCATGAACAGCCAGCCGCCGATCACGGACGCATTGGAGATCCCCTCACCGGCGAGGCGCGCGATCAGCGATGGCAGCACCGGCACGATAATGCCGATGCCCATCATGTCGAGCAGCACGGTGACGAAGATGATGGCGAGGGCACGCCCCCCGGACCATCGCAGCATAGCGGACGTGCTCCCTGTTCGGGAGCAAGCCCCCTCTGGTTGATGCAGCCTTAGGCGGCCGGGCTCTTGTCGGGCAAGCCCGAGCTGTCGGGCAAGCCCGCACCGTCGGGCAAGCTCGACCTGTCGGGCAGGCCCGCAAAGGCGAGGCTCGGCTCCCAGCGCAGGCCGCGCGCGGCCAGGAACGCCGTCAGCGGCGGTCCGGGCGGCGTATTGCTGGTCAGCAGCACCGGAGCAGGGCCCGTGGGCGGCAGGTCGGCCGGCATCGGCTTCCGCTCGTCGAGCAGGCGGCCGACGCGCCGCGCGATCGCGGGGGCCGGGTCGATCCAGGTGACGGGCCAGGGCGCCACGGCCTCGAGCCGCGACAGAACCAGGGGATAATGGGTGCAGGCCAGCACCACGGTATCGGTGCGCCGGCCCTCCCGCTCCACGAAGGCGGGGGCGATCTCGGCCCGCAGGTCTTCGTCGACGACGGGCTCGGCCCGCATGACGCGCTCGGCCAGGGTGGCGAGGCGGCGCGCCCCCACCAGCGTCACGCTGCAGCCGGCCGCATAAGCGTCGATCAGCGTATGGGTGTAGTCGCGCGCCACCGTGCCGGGGGTCGCCAGCACGCTGATGAGGCCGGACCGCGATGCTGCGGCGGCCGGCTTGATGGCCGGCACGGTGCCCACGAAGGCGACGTCGGGCCAGCGCGCCCGGAGCTGCGGCAGCACCAGGGTGGAAACCGTGTTGCAGGCGATCACCACGATTTCGGGCCGGTGGGCGGCGATCAGCGCCGCCATCACGGCTTCGACGCGGACCAGCACCGCGGCCTCGCCGAGGCCGCCATAGGGAAACACCGCGTCGTCGGCCACATAGATCAGCGCCGCCGCCCCGGCGATGCGGCGCACCGCGGGAAACACGGTCAACCCGCCGAGACCGGAATCGAACACAACGATCCGGGCCGGCCGGGTCATCGCCGTCGAAGGGGGCAGCGGAAACCGCTGCTTCGCGCCTGCCACGAGATCAAACACCATGCACCTGCTTTACGGCCCGGGAGGCCATTACAGCAAGCCGGTGCTTAACGGCGGGTTTTCGCCGCCGTTAGTTTGGTTGACGCGCCACATGCCTGAAACCCAGGATCACGACGGCATGTGGGTCCGCTCTGTAGAATACGAAATAAGGAAATGGGGCGATCAGAAGTCGCCTTACGTGAGGCCGATCGGTCAATCGCCCGGCAAGGGGGATGGGTGGCCAGCATCTCGAAGGCCGCAACGAGGCGCGTCCTCACCCGAGACGCACCCAGCGACGACCGCACGAAGAGCGATGCGAGAGCTTGGTCGATTTGGCCGGCCGCCCTGCGTGTGACGTGGACGTTCAACCGCCGTATTTCGCCCAAAGGGCCTGCATGTCCGCGACCGAAGCGAAATCGCCGCGCTGAGCTTCGACCTCGGCTTCCGCGATCTCGGCCGCCTCCGCCGTTGTCAGCTGCACGGGCGTAGCGTCGTTTTCTTCGGCATAAGCCAGCAGCATGGAAGCCAGATCGTCCTGCGCCCTCAAGGGAAGGGTTCGGACCTTCGCGATCGCCCGGTCCAACAGTTCCGTCATCGTGGGCTTCCTTCTAGTCGGCAGGCTGGTGGCGCGACGACGTCACGGTCTGGATCACCTCGAAGCCTTCGAATTCGGGATGGCCGAGATACATCGGCTTGCTGCTGCCGGCGCCGCGATGGGCGGCGCGGAACTGCTCCGAATTGGTCCAATCGGTGAAAACCCGGCGGTCGGCCCAGATCGTGTGGGACGAATACAGCACGTGGTCGTCGCGCTCCGGCCCCTTCAGCATGTGGAACTCGACGAAGCCCGGCACCTTGTCGAGATGCGATTCCCGGTTGAGCCACAGCGCCTCGAAGGTCGCCTCCTCACCCTTGATGACCTTGAAGCGGTTCATGGCGATGAACATCGGAACACCTTTCTGCAGGCCATCATCCTAGCCTGGGCCTGGCCGGCCGTCAGGCCCCGTCGCGGGCCGAGAGCGCAAAGGTCGCGCGCCAGTGGCGGCCGTCCGCGTGGGACGGCGCGGGAAAAGCGCCACACCGGCCAGAAAAGCCTTGCATCGATCGAAGGAACCGAAAGCGGTTTAACTGAAATTAACCAATGACGCTCCTTAGTGTCGGCCGAACCCCAAGGGACACGTCATGGACAAGGCCGACCCCAATACCCGCATCCTCCTGGCCGAAGACGACAACGACATGCGTCGTTTTCTGGTCAAGGCGCTGCAGAATGCCGGCTTTACCGTGGCGTCCTTCGACAACGGCCTGTCGGCCTATCATCGCTTGCGCGAAGAGCCTTTCGAGCTGTTGTTGACCGACATCGTGATGCCCGAGATGGACGGCATCGAGCTGGCTCGTCGCGCCACCGAGCTCGATCCCGACATCAAGGTGATGTTCATCACGGGCTTCGCGGCCGTGGCGCTCAACCCTGACAACAACGCCCCGCGCGATGCCAAGATCCTGTCGAAGCCCTTCCACCTGAAGGACCTCGTCGGCGAGGTGCAGCGGCTTCTGGCCGCCTGAGCCGACGCGCGGGTTCTTCCGGGGGCCGTGACTTTCCGCTAAGGCTGCGGCTTCATCCCGGGAGCCTCGCCGATGTCGGACCAGCCGCGCCTTCGCATTCTTCTCGTCGGCGCTTCGGGCGTCCTCGGGCAGGCCGTCGATGCGGCCCTGAGCCCACGTCACGAGGTGATCCGGGCCGGCTCGAAGACCGGTGCGCTCCAGATCGACATCGCCGACCCGGCCAGCATCCTTCGGGGCTTCGAGGCGGCCGGCCCGCTCGATGCGGTCTGCTGCACGGCCGGCACCACGAACTTCCCTGCCTTGGCGAAGGTCATGCCGCGACCGCTGGCTGATTCAGCCTATGGGCTCGGCCTCACCAACAAGCTGATGGGGCAGGTCAATCTGGCCTTGGCGGCCCGCGCCACGCTGCGGGACGGCGGCTCGATCACGCTGATCTCGGGCATCCTGGCCGACCATCCGATTCCGGGTGGATCGGGCGCCGCGATGGTTAATGGCGCCCTCGAAAGCTTCGTCCGCGCCGCCGCCTGCGAACTGCCGCGCGGCCTGCGGCTCAACCTCGTCAGCCCGACGGTCTTTGCCGAGTCGATGGACAGCTACGGCGCCTTCTTCCGCGGCTACCCGCCGGTGCCGGTCGCGGCGGCTGCCCTCGCCTATTGCCGCAGCGTCGAAGGCATCGGTACCGGGCAGGTGTTCAAGGTCGGCTATTGAGACGACCCGTGCCCCCGCGTTCCATGCCGACCGTTCTGGTCCTCGCTGCCGCGCTGGTGGGCGCCACCGTGCTGGCCGCGTTGGTGTTCGGTCTCCTGCCGGGCATCGACCTCGCGGTGGCGGGGCTGTTCTACCGCGGGAGCACGCATTTCGTCGGCGATGCGCCGCTCGGCAGCGCGGTTCGCAAGCTGTTTTATTGGGTGCCGACCGGTGTTCTGTTGGGAATGGTCGGCCTTTATGCGCTTCGCCGCTTCGGGCAGGGCGGCCTGTGGGCTCCCTCGGGGCGGGGCGTGCTGTTCCTCGTGATCAGCTTCGCGATCGGCCCGGGTTTGATCGCCAACACCTTGTTGAAGGACCATTCGCACCGCCCGCGCCCTTATCAGACAACGGATTTCGGCGGCGACGAGCCCTTCCGACCCTTCTACCGCTTCGATGGCGCTTGCCGGCGCAATTGTTCCTTCGTGTCGGGGGAAGGCGCCACCAGCGCCTGGACGCTTGGCGCTGCGCTGCTGGTGCCGCCACCCTGGCGGGCGGTCGCCATCGCGGCCTCCCTCGCGTTCGCGCTCGCCTCGGGCGGGCTGCGCATGGCCTTCGGCGGCCATTATTTCAGCGATGCGGTCTTCGCCGTGGTGTTCAGTTGGTGGGTGTTGTGGGCCGCGTGGCTCGTCTTCAGGCCGCGTCGCCCGGCTGTTCTGCCGGGCCGGGACGCGCCCTGAGGATCACGCGGCCATGAGCCCCCAGCCATAGGTGCCGACAACGCGCTGCGGATGGCCGCCCTGACGTCGGTCAACTCGGCGGTCGCCAGTGCGTAGGTGCTGGGCACCGGGGATCATGTGCAGAAACGGAACGGCAACGCCGCAGACATTACCCAAGCCGATCCGACGGAGCCTCGCCCGCCGGATGGGCCGGCGCCGAGTGTCCCTGGCCGATCTGGGCCAGCACCAGGCTTGCGAACAGCAGCCCGCAGCCGAGCCATCCGGCGGGTGGCAGCCGTTCTCCGAGCAGCAGCACGGCCAGCAGCGCCGCGAACAACGATTCGCTCATCAGGATCACGGCGGCGACGCTGGGCGCCGTACCGCGCTGGCCGACCGCCTGCAGCATGAAGGCGATGCCGCCCGACATGACGCCGGCGAACAGCAGCGCGGGGGTGATGGCCGGAAGTGCCTGCACCGACAGCGTTTCCAGGCTGAGCGCGGCCGGAAGCGTCAGCCCGGCGCAGATCAGCGATTGAACCAGCACGGCGGTTCCGGGCCGGCCCGTGCGCCGGACCACGTGGTCGACCAGCAGGATCTGCGCCGCGAAGCCGAGCGCGCAGCCGACCGCAAGGCCGTCGCCGCCATTCAGCCCGGCAAGCCCGCCGCCGATCAACCAGGTTCCGCCGAGCGCCATGCTGGCGGCCAACAGCACCAGCCCATGCGGCCCCTGCCGCAGCAGCGCGGCCCCGAGCAGCGGCACGAACAGCACGTAGAGCCCGGTCAGGAACCCGACATGGGTGACGCTGGTGCGGGTGATGGCGAATTGCTGCAGCAGGGACGCGGCCGTGAATGCGACGCCCATGGCCAACAGCGCCATGCCGTCATGCCGATCGAAGCGGCGGCCGGCAGAGCGGCGCTCGGCCAGGACGAGCGGCAGCATCGCGGCGGCCGCGAGGCCGAAGCGCAGCACCGTGAACCACAGCGGCCCCACCCCCCGCATGGCGTCCGCCTGGGCGATGAAGCCGCCGCCCCAGATCGCGGCGGCGCCCAGCAGGGCGGCATTGGCACCGAAGCGGGACATGCCGGACGCGGTAGCCCCGGGCCTCAGTCGCCGATCTTGCTGCCCGTCGCGTCCTTCTGCAGCGCCACCAGTTGCGCGATGCCGGTCTTGGCCTGCGCCAGCATGGCGGCGAGCTGATCTTCGGTGAAGGGTGCGCCTTCGGCCGTCGCCTGCACCTCGACGAGGCCACCGCGGCCGGTGAGCACGAAATTCGCGTCGGTTTCGGCGGCCGAGTCTTCCTGGTAGTCGAGGTCCAGCACCGCCGCGCCCTTGACGATGCCGCAGGACACCGCCGCCACGTGGTCGCGCAGCGGGATCTCCTTGACGATGGAGCGCTGGCGCATCCAGGCGAGGCAATCGTGCAGCGCCACCCAGGCGCCCGTGATGGCGGCCGTGCGCGTGCCGCCATCGGCCTGGAGCACGTCGCAATCGATGCTGATCTGCCGCTCGCCCATCGCCGAAAGGTCGACCACGGCCCGCAAGCTGCGCCCGATCAGGCGCTGGATCTCCTGGGTGCGGCCGGACGGCTTGCCGGACGTCGACTCGCGCCGGGTGCGGGTCAGGGTGGCGCGGGGCAGCATGGCATATTCGGCCGTGATCCAGCCGCGGCCCTGGCCGCGCAACCACGGCGGCGGCTTGTCTTCGAGCGTCGCCGTGCAAAGCACGTGCGTGTCGCCGAACTTCACCAGGCACGAGCCTTCGGCATAGCGCGCGACGGCACGCTCGAGGGTGACGGATCGCATGGCATCGGCGGCACGCTTGGACGGTCGCATGGGGTCTCCTTGGTGGTTTTCGCTGTAGGCGGGAACGCCCGCGCCCGCAACCTCGGGCGGGTGCGCAGGCCGAACCGGGTGGTTCGGATTGGCACAGGCTCCCTTTACGCGGCGCAACGGAACTAAAACCCGGCCTGGATGATTTGGATCTCGAAAGACCTGCACTTGAGCCTCCGTCGAGCCCTGCTTGACGGAGGTATTTTTTTGGCCGCGTGGGAGCCTTGTGTGCCTGGCTGAAATCTTCTTCAGGCGCTGAGCAAAACGAGCCTTCCGTTTTCGTCGACCCGGACTATTGTGACGGCCGAGGGGTTTTCACCGCATGGCCAGCACGCTTTCCCGTTCAGCCTACGCCAACATGTTCGGCCCGACGGTGGGCGATCGCGTCCGCCTCGCCGACACCGAATTGTTCATCGGCATCGAGCGTGACTTCACCACCTACGGCAACGAGGTGAAGTTCGGCGGCGGCAAGGTGATCCGCGACGGCATGGGGCAGTCGCAAGCCTCGCGGGCCGAAGGTGCGGTCGACACGGTCATCACCAACGCGGTGATCCTCGACCATTGGGGCATCGTGAAGGGCGACGTCGGGCTCAGGGACGGTCGTATCGCGGCGATCGGCAAGGCCGGCAACCCGGAGATCCAGCCTGGCGTCGACATCATCATCGGGCCGGGCACGGAGGTCATCGCCGGCGAAGGCAAGATCCTCACGGCCGGCGGCTTCGATACCCACATCCATTTCATCTGCCCGCAGCAGATCGAGGAAGCGCTGATGTCGGGCGTCACCTCCATGCTGGGCGGCGGCACGGGGCCCGCGACCGGCACCTTCGCCACTACCTGCACGCCCGGGCCCTGGCACATCGCCCGCATGATCGAGGCGGCCGACGCCTTTCCGATGAACCTCGGTTTTGCCGGTAAGGGCAATGCCTCGACGCCGCGTGGCCTCGTCGAACAGGTCGAGGCCGGCGCCTGCGCGCTGAAGCTGCACGAAGACTGGGGCACCACGCCGGCCGCCATCGACAACTGCCTGTCGGTCGCCGACGACCACGACATCCAGGTGATGATTCACACCGACACGCTGAACGAGTCGGGCTTCGTCGAGGACACCATCAAGGCCTTCAAGGGCCGCACCATTCACGCCTTCCACACCGAGGGTGCGGGCGGCGGCCATGCGCCCGATATCATCTCGGTGGCGGGGCTCGACAACGTGCTGCCGTCTTCCACCAACCCGACGCGGCCCTTCACGGTCAACACGCTCGACGAACACCTCGACATGCTGATGGTGTGCCATCACCTCGATTCGTCGATCCCCGAAGACCTCGCCTTCGCGGAATCCCGCATTCGCAAGGAAACCATCGCGGCCGAGGACATCCTGCACGATATCGGTGCGCTCTCGATGATGTCGTCCGACAGCCAGGCCATGGGCCGGGTCGGCGAGGTCATCATCCGCACCTGGCAGACGGCCGACAAGATGAAGCGCCAGCGCGGTCCCTTGGCCGGGGAGCGGGACGGCACCGACAACCTCCGGGTGAAGCGCTACATCGCCAAATACACCATCAACCCGGCGATCGCGCATGGCGTGTCGAAGCACATCGGTTCGATCGAGCCCGGTAAGCTCGCTGACCTCGTCTTGTGGTCGCCTGCCTTCTTCGGCGTGAAACCCGACCTGATTATCAAGGGCGGCGCCATTGCGGCCGCCCCGATGGGCGACCCGAACGCCTCCATCCCGACCCCGCAACCGATGCATTACCGCCCGATGTTCGGCGCCTTCGGGCGGGCCGTCGCGGCAACAAGCCTGACCTTTGTGTCGCGGCAAGCCGTTGCGGCCGGGCTCGCGGAGCGGCTGCGCGTCACGAAGCCTCTGGTGGCGGTCGAGAACACGCGCGGAAGCTTGCGCAAGTCGAGCATGATTCACAACGACGCAACTCCGGCGATCGACGTCGATCCGGAAACCTACATGGTCAAGGCGGACGGAGTGCATCTCACCTGCGAGCCGGCCAGCGTGCTGCCCATGGCGCAGCGTTTCTTTCTGTTTTGACTGGCGTCTCTGACATAAGGAAATGTTAAAAAATCATTGCTCTATGTCATATTCGGCAGTAAATTTTGGGTGTTGCCAAGGTCAGTCGGCATTTGCTGCGGCGACTTTGCATTTAGAATCGATAAATCGCTTTAGAATATTCGTGCAATCATTATGCAGCCGCCTCGATGGGGCGCTGCTCGAACGTGGGGCTCAGCACCAGCCATGCGGGTGGATGTCATCGAAGAGCGAATTCAGGCCAAGCGCGACGTGAGCGAAAAAACAGCCATTCTGCAGCGCCTCGCACGTATCGAAGGCCAGGTCCGAGGTTTGCGGCAGATGGCCGAAGGCGATCGTGGCACGGTGGAGCAGATCCAGCAGGTGAACGCCGTCATCGCAGCCTTGCGGGAGGTGGCGTTGCTGTCGATCTCGCAGGAAGTGAAGGGGCAAGTCGCCGGCATGGCCGGCGTGCCGGCCGACAACGCCGACCTGCAGCGCCTCGTCGATCTTCTGCGAAGCACTTTCCGGATCGTCTGAGGTCTGGCGCTCCGCGCGACCGCCCGATACAAGCGCCGACGCCACGTCGCGTTCCGGTCGAATGGGTTTCGAAAACCATGAATGAGCATGCTGGATCGTCGGGCCAGGACATGCCCGTTCGGGCGATCCGGGTTGTGACGCCGGGCGGCGCCGCCTGCCACGATGCCGTCGTGCTGGATTTCGACGATCGCCATCGCCGCCGCCTTGCCCTGAAGGGCACGCGCGGCATCGCCTTTCTGCTCGACCTGCCGCAGGCGGTGCTGCTGCGCGGCGGGGACGTGCTGGAACTGGAAGACGGACGCCGGATCGAGGTGGTGGCGGCTCCCGAGCCGATGGTCGAGGTGCGGGCCGCCAGCGTCGAGGCCCTGGCGCGTCTCGCCTGGCACCTCGGCAACCGTCACCTGCCGGTTGAGATCCGGCCGAACGCGCTGCGCATCCGCCGCGACCACGTCATCGAGGCGATGCTGGAAGGCCTCGGCGCTCGTCTGCGGACCATCGAGGCGCCGTTCAACCCGGAAGGCGGCGCTTATGCGTCGAGCCATGCGACCGGCACGCAGGCCCATGATCATGGCCATGGCGCGCACCATCACGCCCACCCGCATTGATGGCCGATGAAGCGCTGCTGCGGCTGCTGAGCTGGACGTCGCCGTCCTTTCCGGTCGGCGCCTTCACCTATTCGCACGGCCTGGAAACCGCGGCCGACGAGGGTCGCATCGCCGATGCCGCCACATTGGCGGACTGGCTCGACGGGCTGCTGCGCCATGGGGCCGCCCGCAACGATGGCATCCTGGCCGCGGCGGCCTGGCAGGCCCGAGAGGCGGTGGCGTTGGCGAGCCTCAACGACCTGGCCCTGGCGCTGTGCCCGTCGCGGGAGCGACACCTCGAGAGTGCCGGCCAAGGCAAGGCTTTCGCGGCCGCGATCCGGGCTGCCTGGCCCGAAGCCGTGCCGGCCTGGCCGGCCTCGGGCGACCTCGCTTATCCGGTCGCCTACGGCAGCGCCTGCGGCCGGGCCGGCATTCCGCTCGGTGCCGCGCTCGAAGCGCTGGCGCATGGCTTCGTGGCCAACCTCGTGTCGGCGGCCATCCGGCTCGGCGTCGTGGGGCAGACGGGCGGCCTGCGGGTCTTGGCCGGCACGGTGCCGGCCGTGCGCGAGATCGCGGCCTTTGCGGCCACCGCGACGCTTGACGACCTCGGCGGCGCGGCGCAGCAATCCGATGTCGCGGCCCTGCGCCACGAAACGCTGTATTCGAGGTTGTTCCGTTCATGAGCGCATCCCATGGCCCCTTGCGGGTCGGCATCGGCGGCCCCGTCGGCTCGGGCAAGACCGCCCTGATGGAGCTCTTGTGCAAGCGGCTGCGCGGCACGCACGACATCGCGGCCATCACCAACGACATCTACACCCGCGAGGATGCCGAGATCCTGGCGCGCGCCGAAGCGCTGCCGCTCGATCGCATCATGGGGGTCGAGACGGGCGGCTGCCCCCATACGGCGATCCGCGAAGATGCCTCGATCAACCTTGCCGCCATCGACACGATGAACGAGCGCTTTCCCGCTCTCGACCTCATCCTGATCGAATCGGGCGGCGATAACCTGGCCGCCACCTTCTCGCCCGAGCTCGCCGACCTGACCATCTACGTCATCGACGTGTCGGGCGGCGAGAAGATCCCGCGCAAGGGCGGCCCCGGCATCACCCGCTCGGACCTGCTGGTCATCAACAAGACCGACCTCGCCCCCTATGTCGGCGCCTCGCTCGACGTGATGGAGCGCGACACGGTGACCATGCGGCGCGGCAAGCCCTACGTGTTCTCCAACATGAAGTCCGGCGACGGGCTCGAGCGCGTGGTGGACTTCATCGTGGCCAAGGGCGGTCTGGCCCCGGCCGCCTGAGGATGGGGCCGGTGATCGAGACGGAGCGTCTCCTGCTGCGTCCCATCGGGCTCGACGATGTGGCGGACTGCACGGCGCTTTGGGGCGATCCCGCCACGATGGGCTTCATCGGCAACGGCCAGCCGCTGAGCGCCGAGGAGGTCTGGTCCCGCACCCTGCGCCACATCGGCCATTGGCACGCCCTCGGCTACGGCTATTGGGCGGTGCGCGAAACGGCGAACGGCGGCTTCGTGGGCGACGTCGGGTTCCAGACCCTGCGCCGCGCCATCGAGCCAAGCCTCGGCGACCGGCCCGAGATCGGCTGGGTGCTGGCCGCGGCCGCCCAGGGGCGTGGCTTTGCCCGCGAGGCCGTCGCGGGCGTGCTCGATTGGGCCGACGCCCACCTTTCGGCGGATGAAACCTGCTGCATCATCCGGCCGGCGCATGCGCGCTCGATCCGCATCGCCGAGGCCGTGGGCTACCAGCGCACCGGCACGGCCCGCTATGGCGCCGCCAGCATGGAGGTCTTCGCCCGACCCCGGGGCTTTCAATCGCGGCTTCTCATTCCCACATCTTGACCTGTCGTCGAGTTTTGCGGAAACACGGCGGACTGCCGAGGGGAGCCCCGCCAAGGGGCTGAGAGATCGCTGACTGCAACGCGGCGCGATTGACCCTTATCACCTGATCCGGATCATGCCGGCGGAGGGACGGACACCGAGATGCGAAGCGATCCGAAAGCCATTTGCGTCACGAGCGCGCGCCGATGCACGTGACCGTGATCGGCGCCGGCGCGGCGGGGCTCGTGGCCGCAACAGAACTGATGGAGCGCGGCGCCAGCGTGACGGTGCTGGAGCGTGGCCGCGAGATCGGGGCTGGCGCCACCTCCTGGTACGCGGGCGGCATGCTGGCCCCCTGGTGCGAGCGCGAAGGCGCCGACGCTGCCGTGCTGGCGGAAGGCCGCTTGGCGCTCGACTGGTGGCCGAAGCATTTTGCCGGCACGGTGCAGGCCGGAACCCTGGTGGTGACGCCACCCCGTGACGCGGCCGAACTGCAGCGCTTCGCCCGCCGTACCTCGGGCTTTACGACCCTGGATGCCGCTGGCGTCGCGGCCCTCGAACCCGACCTCGAAGGTCGCTTTCGCCAGGGTCTGTTCTTCGCCGACGAAGCCCACCTCGATCCCCGCGCCGCCCTGCGCAGCCTCGCGGTGGGGCTTGTGGCGCACGGTGCCGCCGTGCGGCTCGGCGTTTCGGCCGATGAGGCCGAGGTCGAGGCCGATGCCGTGGTGGATTCCCGCGGGGTCGCGGGGCGCGACAGGCTGCCGGCCCTGCGCGGCGTGCGGGGCGAGATGGTGATGGTGCGCACCACCGACGTGACACTGTCGCGGCCGGTCCGCTTTCTGCACCCGCGCGTTCCGCTCTATATCGTGCCGCGTGGCGACGGCCGCTTCATGGTGGGAGCCACCATGATCGAGAGCGATGCCGCCGGGCCGATGACGGTCCGCTCGGCGCTCGAGTTGCTGAACGCCGCCTATGCGCTGCACCCGGCCTTTGCGGAAGCCGCCATCCTGGAGTTCGGCGCCGGGGTCCGCCCGGCCTATGCCGACAACCTGCCGCGCTTGGTGCGCGACGGCCGCGTGCTGCGCCTGAACGGCATGCACCGCCATGGCTTTCTCCTGTCGCCCTGGCTCGCCCGCCAGGCCGCCGAGGCGCTCTTCCCCATGAGGTCCGCATGACGCTCACCATCAACGGCCAGCCGGCCGACCATGCGGCCGCCACCCTGGCCGAACTGGTCGAGGCGCTCGGCCTCGCGGACGCCAAGGTCGCGACCGCCCTCAACGGCACCTTCGTGCCCGTGCGGACCCGCGCCGCGACGCCCCTCTCGCATGGCGATCGCATCGAGGTCGTCGCACCACGCCAGGGAGGCTGACACCATGGAGTTCTACGGCAAAACGTTCGGCTCGCGCCTGCTGCTCGGCACGGCGCTTTATCCATCCCCCAGCGTGATGGCCGAAGCCGTGCGGGCGTCGGGTGCCGAGATCCTGACGGTGTCGCTGCGCCGGGAAAGCGCCGCCGAGCGCCAGGGGCAGGATTTCTGGACCCTGATCCGCGACACTGGCGCGACCGTGCTGCCCAACACGGCCGGCTGCCATTCGGTGAAGGAGGCCGTCACCACGGCCGAGATGGCCCGCGAACTGTTTGGCACGCCCTGGATCAAGCTCGAGGTGATCGGCGAGGCCGATACCCTGCAGCCCGATGTCTTCGGGCTCGTCGAGGCGGCTCGCATCCTGTGCGCCGACGGGTTCGAGGTGTTCCCCTACACGACCGATGACCTCGTGGTGGCGGAGCGCCTGCTCGAGGCCGGCTGCCAGGTGTTGATGCCCTGGGGCGCACCGATCGGCAGCGGCCGCGGCCTTAACAATCCTTACGCCTTGCGTTCGATGCGGGCGCATTTCCCCGATGTGCCGCTGGTGGTGGATGCCGGCATCGGTCTGCCGTCCCATGCGGCGGCCGCAATGGAGCTTGGCTACGACGCCATCCTGCTCAACACCGCGGTGGCCAAGGCCGGCGATCCGGTCCGCATGGCGGAAGCCTTTGCCAAGGCCATCGCGGCCGGCCGCCTCGGCTTCGAGGCCGATCCGATGGAGATGCGCGACATGGCGGCCCCCTCGACCCCGGTGCTCGGAAAGGCGTTGCTCGCATGATGGCCTATCAGGCGATCGACCCGTTTTATCCCGTCGTGCCGGACGCCGCCTGGGTGGCCCGGCTGGTCGGGGCCGGGGCCCGGCTGATTCAGTTGCGCCACAAGGGCGACGATCCGGCCCTCGTGGCGCGCGAGATCGCGACGGCCCTCGCGGCCTGCGCCGGCACGGGCGCGCAACTCGTGGTCAACGACCATTGGCAGGCCGCCATCGAGGCCGGTGCCAGCTATGTCCACCTCGGCCAGGAGGACCTCGACGGCGCGGATCTGCAGGCCCTGCGTCGGCACGGGCTCAAATTCGGCGTCAGCACGCATGACCATGCCGAACTCGAACGCGGCCTGTCGACCGATCCCGATTACGTGGCGCTCGGGCCCGTCTACCCCACCACCCTCAAGGTGATGCCCTGGGCTCCGCAAGGGCTCGAACGCCTGGGCGAATGGAAGCGCCTCGTCGGCAGCCGGCCCCTCGTGGCGATCGGCGGCATCTCGCTCGAACGGGTGCCGGGCTGCCTCGCGGCCGGTGCCGACTGCGTCGCCGTGGTGAGCGACATCGTGGCCCATCCCGACCCAGAAGCCCGCACAGGCGCCTGGCTGCTGGCCACGCAGAAGGTGGCGTAAGGCTCTGTTATTCCTCATTCCGGGGCGGAGCTGGCCAGGGGCCACGCCTGTGTAGCAGGCGGGGTGGTCAGCGGAGGGGGCGAAGCCGAACCCGGAACCGGTGTGCTTCAACCTGGGTCGCTGAAGCACACCGGTTCCGGATCTCCGCTTCGCTTCGTCCGGAATGAGGGATGACCCTGACCGCTTGGTATCGACCCTGAAGCTTTGCCTCAGTTGGTCATCACCAGCGACCAGAAGGTCTTGTACCGCGTGCCGGGCGCTGATGCTGCCGCGATGCCCATGCGCCGCATCGGCGGGAACAGCAGGTTGTCGTTGTGGTGGGGTGAGCGCTGCCAGCCGCCCAGCGCGGCCGCAAAGCTCGGGTAGCCGGCCGACACGTTTTCTACCGCGGCCCGCCGGTCGGCGCCGTTGGCGGCCAAACGGGCCGGCAGCGCGCCCGCAACTTCGTGGCTGAGCAGGTTCGCGGCCGCCATGGCGTCGGCCTGTCGTTGTGCCACGGCCGTCAGGGCCGGGTCGAGTTCCACCGCCGAAAGCCCGTGCGCCCGGCGGTAGGCCGACACCGCCTGTTCCGCCGTGGCACGGTCGAGCGCCACGGCGCCGATCGGTCCCGAGGGCGCCACCGGCACGGACGCGCATCCGGCTAGCCCGGCCAGCAGCAGACCCACGCCGACCGAGCGAACAAGACGAGGGAGGCGGCGCATCATGGCGTCAGCGGTTGTCCCGATCGGCGCCATTGTGGCTGCGCAACGACACATAGGCCCGCACCGGGCCAAGCTCGGTCGGCAGCCGGACGTCGGCGGTCAGCCGCGCCGTGGCCCCGAGGGCCGAGCGGTCGAGGCC
>NZ_JARPVX010000067.1:0-21641 GCF_033947565.1 Lichenihabitans sp. Uapishka_5 | reverse complement strand
CCCGGGCCGCCTCGACGCCGGCGTTCAGCGCCAGCAGGTTGGTCTGGAAGGCGATTTCGTCGATGACCCCGATGATCTGGCCGATCTCGCTCGCCGAACGCTCGATCGCCCCCATGGCCTCGATGGCCTTGGCCACCACGGCGCCGGAATGTTCGGCGCCCGTCTTGGCGCTCGCCACCACGCCGCGGGCATGCCGGGCTCCTTCGGACGTCTTCTTCACCGTCGCGGTGATCTCGTCGAGCGCCGCCGCGGTCTCCTCCAGCGAAGCCGCCTGCTGCTCGGTGCGGCGTGCGAGGTCGTCGGCGGCCGCCGACACTTCCGCGGTGCCCGAGCGGATGGCATCGGCCGTGCTCGACACCACGGTCATCGTGTCGCGCAGCTTCGTCGCCGTGGCGTTGAAGTCGGCGCGCAGCTTTTCGTATTCGGGCGCGAAGGCGTCCTGCAGGCGGAACACGAGGTTGCCGTCCGACAGGTGTTCGAGCCCGCTCGCCAAGGCGCTCACCACGCCGGCCTGTTTGGCCGCCGTGGCTTCGCGCTCCTTGGCCTCGCGGGCCTGGGCGGCTGCCGCGGCCTGCCGCTGCCGGCCGGTTTCGGCTTCGAGCGCGATCTTCTCCAGGCCGGTGGCCTTGAACACGGCGCCGACCCGGGCCAAGGCGCCGAGCTCGTCCTTGCGTTCCGTGCCCTGCAGCGCGGTATCGTAGTGCCCCTGCGCCATGGTCGAGAGGGTGTGCAACAGCACCGCGAGCGGCCGGCTGATCCAGGCCCGCACCGCCAGCGCACCAACGGCCACCACAACCAGCAGGCCGCCAAGCGTCAGCGCCCATGTGAGGCGGATCGTGCCGGTCGCCACCGCCGTGGTGGCGGTGTTGACCGCGTCGGCTTCCTTCAGCATGTCACCGAGCGTCGCGCGGATGGCCGCGGCAACCGATGAAATGGCGGGAGCGCATTCCTTGGTGTAGCCGAGCCGCGACTTCAGCACCGATGTGGCATCGAGCGATTTCGCCGCCTCGATCGTATCGCCGCAGGCCTGGTCGGCCGCCTGCAGCCCCTTCTGCTTCAGAGCCTCGAAGCTGTCGCCCTTGGCCGGCAGGTCCGTCTTGCTGGCGTCCATCAGGCTGGTGAATTCGGTGCGCTGCACCAGCAGCGCGTCGGCCGCCTTGGTTTTGGCGTCTTCGCCTTTGGCCATCATCAGGTCGCCGACTGCGAGCTGCATGCCGGCGAGCGCCCGGCTGGCCTGCGCCAGGGCCACGTTGGCAGTGCCGTTGTGTTGGACGAGGTCGCTGTAGGCGTTGTCGATGCGCCGCATCTTGCCGGTCGCCAGAACCGTGGCGCCGACGCAGAACAGCGCCAACAACGCGACGATCGAAAAGACCTTTCCGACGATGGGGGTGTTCTTCATGGGAAATGCCGCAACGAGGAATGAAGCGCCATCATCGGCCGTGTTGGTGATCGTCCGCTAAATGCCGGGCAGAACGGCGGAAAGAACGTGCGGCGTGGTAAAGGAAAGGGGCGTGCCGTGGCCGGCGCGCCTCGGCTCAGCGCTCGAGCAGCACGGCCCCGGCCCCGCGCCGTTGTTCCCATCCGGCCTGCTGCAGCGCCGGCACCTCGGTCTCGGCCTCGGGCCAGCCGAGGCAGAAATAGCCGAGCAGCCGCCAGGCCGCCGGCACATCGAGCACCCCCGCCACCTCAGCCGGGTCGAGGATCGACACCCAGCCAAGCCCGAGGCCCTCGGCGCGGGCCGCCAGCCACAGCGTGTGCAGCGCCAGCACGGCCGAATAATCGAGCATCTCCGGCATCGTGGCGCGGCCGAGCCCGTGCCCTTGGCCCGTCGCATGGTCGGCGAACAGCGCGAAATGGCAAGGCGCATCGTCGAGGCCGGCGAGCTTCAGCCGCGCGTAAAGCCCGGCCCGGTGGTCCGCCTGGGCCGCGAGCGCGGCCGCGTTGCAGCGCGCGAAGGAGGTCCGCACCGCGGCGCGCCGGCCGGCATCGTCCACCCGGACGAATCGCCAGGGCTCGCTGAGGCCAACCGAGGGGGCCAGGCAGGCGAGACGGACGAGCCGCTCGAGGCAGCCCTCGGGCAGCGCCTCGCGTCGGAACCGGCGGACGTCCCGCCGCCAGGCGAACAGGTCGGCCAGCTCCGCCCGGAAGGCCTCATCGAACTGCATGGTGTGACGGACGCGCTCCACGAGGCCAAGGGGGGCGCGGGCCGGCGTGGCCCGCCATGGCCTCAAGCCAAGACGGTGATCTTACAAGGCTGGCGCCCCGTTCCACAATCGCGTCCCGATCGTCTCGGCAGTTGACGGCTCCGTCGCCTCATGCGCTTTGCGGGCCTTGAGAAACCCGAGGACGACACATCCATGGCCCTCTCCGTCGCGGTCCAGATGGATCCGATCCATGCCATCAACATCGCAGGCGATTCCACCTTCGCGTTGCTGCTCGAGGCGCAGGCGCGCGGCCATCGCCTCAGCTACTACACGCCCGACCGGCTGTATCAGCGCAGCGGCCGCGTGTTCGCCAGCGTGCAGCCGCTGAGCGTCAAGGACGAGGTGGGCGCGCATTTCACCCTGGGCGAGCCCAAGGTGCAGGACATCGGCGATCTCGACGTGGTGTTGCTGCGCCAGGACCCGCCTTTCGACCTCGCCTACATCACCTCGACCCATCTGCTCGAAAGGGTGCATGGCAAGACCCTGGTGGTGAACGACCCGGCGGGCGTGCGCAACGCGCCGGAAAAGATCTTCGTGCTCGACTTCCCCGATTTGATGCCGGCCACGCTGGTGACGCGCGACCGCGCCGCCATCGAGGCTTTCCGGGCCGAGCAGGGTGACGTTGTGATGAAGCCGCTCTACGGCAACGGCGGGGCGGCGGTGTTCAAGGTCAGCCAGCGGGACCCGAACTTCGGCTCGTTGTTCGACCTGTTCTCGACCACCTTCCGGGAGCCTTGGGTGGTGCAGCAGTTCCTGCCGGCCGTCAGCAAGGGCGACAAGCGCATCATCCTGATCGATGGCGAAGCGGCGGGCGCCGTCAACCGCGTCCCCAACGGCGACGACATCCGCTCCAACATGGTGCGGGGCGGCGCCGCCAATGCCACCGACCTCACGCCGCGCGAACAGGAGATCTGCCACACCATCGGGCCGGAGCTGAAGCGCCGCGGGCTGATGTTCACCGGCATCGACGTGATCGACGGTTTTCTGACCGAGATCAACGTCACCTCGCCGACCGGGCTCCGGGCCATCAAGAGGCTGGGCGGCCCGGACCTCGCGGCCGGCCTCTGGGACGCGATCGAGGCCAAGGCGGCGGGGCGGTAGGTTTACGTCATCCCGAGCGGCGCGATGCGATCAGGCGGGACCCTCGCGGCGTGTTCTGCTGCGCCAGGGTTCTGGATTGCTTCGCTCGCGCTCGCAATGACGGTGTGAGCCGCTACCCAACCCTCGTCATTGCGAGCGCAGCGAAGCAATCCAGGGGCGCCCCGATCAGGCGAGGTCCTGCGTGAGGTCGCGCCAGCCCGGGTTCTGCGCCTCGATCAGCTTGAGCTTCGCATGCCGCGACCCACCCTGAAGCTGCTTCTCGCGGGCGATGGCTTCCGGCATGGTGGGGTATTCCTTGCACCAAACCAGCAGTTTGCAGTCGTAACGCTGGGTGAAGTCCGGCATCGCCCCGCTCTGGTGCTCGAAAACCCGTCGCGGCAGATCCGAGGTCACGCCGGTATAGAGCGTGCCGTTGCGTTGGCTGGCCATGATGTAGACGAAGGGTCTCCGCACGGCGACGCTCCATCCTGCGAGGCCGCGATCCTGGATTGCTTCGCTCGCGCTCGCAATGGCGGCGTGGGCCGATACCACCCAACCCCGTCATTGCGAGCGCAGCGAAGCAATCCAGGGACGCCGCGATCAGGCGACGCCCCGAGAACATATGGGCGCGTCCTAGACCTTCACCTCGCTGCCATCCTGGCTCCAGCGGGTGTGGAACGCCCCGTCCCCGTCCACCCGGCGATAGCTGTGGGCCCCAAAATAATCGCGCAGGCCCTGCAGCAGGTTGGCCGGGCCGCGGGCGCGGCGCAGGCCGTCGTAATAGCTCAGCGAGGACGAGAAGGCGGGAATGGCCACACCGTGCTGCACGGCCAGCGCCACGGTCCGCCGCCAGGCCGGCTCGGCCTTCAGCACGGCGTCGCGGAAATAATCCTGCAGGATGAGGTTCGAGACCTTGGCGTCGGCGCCGTAGGCTTCGCGGATGCGGTCGAGGAAGCGGGCCCGGATGATGCAGCCGCCGCGCCAGATGGTGGCGATCTCGCCGAGCTTGAGATCCCAGCCATATTGCTTGGAGGCGGCCGCCATCTGCTCGAAGCCCTGCGCGTAGGCGACGATCTTGGACGCATAAAGCGCGTCCCGGATGGCATCGAGGTCGGCCTGTTCGGCCTTGCATCCGGCGGGCGCCTGGAACGGCAGCCGCTTTTCGGCCTCGACCCTGAGGGTGCGCTGGCTCGACAACACCCGGGCATAAACGGCCTCCGTGATGCCGGTCAGCGGCACGCCGAGCTCGAGCGCGTTGGCGGCCGTCCAGCGGCCGGTGCCCTTCTGCTCGGCCTCGTCGAGGATCGAATCGACCAGCGGCTTGCCGGTGCCGTCGCGCTTGGCCAGCACCGCGGCCGTGATCTCGATCAGGTACGAGTCGAGGTCGCCCGCCTTCCAGGTCTTGAACACCTCCGCCATGGCGGGCGCATCCATGCCGTAGACGGTGCGCATCAGGTCGTAGGCTTCGGTGATGAGCTGCATGTCGGCATATTCGATGCCGTTATGGACCATCTTGACGTAGTGGCCGGCGCCGCCCGGGCCGATATAGGCGCAGCACGGCGTGTTATCGACCTGAGCCGCCATCTTGGTCACCATCGGGGCGATGCGGTCCCAGGCCTCGCGGGTGCCGCCGGGCATCATCGAGGGGCCTTCGAGCGCGCCCTCCTCGCCGCCCGAAACCCCCATGCCGACGAAGCGCAGGTCCTTAGCCGCCAGGGCGTC
Source organism: Lichenihabitans sp. Uapishka_5 (assembly GCF_033947565.1). Taxonomy (NCBI): domain Bacteria; kingdom Pseudomonadati; phylum Pseudomonadota; class Alphaproteobacteria; order Hyphomicrobiales; family Lichenihabitantaceae; genus Lichenihabitans; species Lichenihabitans sp. Uapishka_5. The sequence continues at coordinate 16,635 of NZ_JARPVX010000067.1, read as the reverse complement.
GAAGCGCCGGTTGGTGTCGGTGTAGAGCGAATTGCCGCCATCCACCACGATGTCGCCCGCCTCGAGGTGAGGCAGCAGGCTATCCATGACGTCGTCGACCGGCTTGCCGGCCTTGACCATGATGATGATGACACGCGGCTTGGCGAGCGCCGCCACGAAGGCCGCAAGATCCTTGGTGGGCGTGAAGCGGCCTTCGTGGCCGAAGTCGCGCATCAGGGCGTCGGTCTTGTCGCCATGGCGGTTGAAGAGCGCGACCCCGAACCCCTTCCGGGCTGCGTTGCGGGCGAGGTTCGCCCCCATCACCGCAAGGCCCATGACGCCGACATCTGCCAATTGGGTCATGTCTGGATTCTCCTTGAATGCTTCGCGGCAGGCTTCATCAACCTCGGACAGGTATGAAGGGCGCCGGGGCCGTGCCGGAGTGGTATCCTGACAACAGGTCTTTGAAAAGCATGCGGGACCGCAATCCAATTCGTCTTCTTGCCGGGTTTTGAGCGCAAAGCTTGGCCTTCAGTTCTTTTCGATCATTCGGAGCTCGATGCGATGCGTAACACTTCTCGGCGCGCCTTCCTGACAGGTGCCGCCGGTCTCGTCGGGGGCAGCCTCGTGGCCACGCAGGCCTCCGCCCAGCTCACCGTCCAGGAAGTCGACCCGGCCGACATCTATGGCGCCGTGGACGCCGGTGCGTTCCGGATGCCCGCCGTCGACCTGCGCCGTATCGACCCCGAGTTCCTGCGCGCCGTGGTGGACTACCCCACCGACCAGCCGGTCGGCAGCATCGTGATCGATCCCGAGGCGCATTACCTGTACTACATCCGGCCCGGTGGGCAGGCGATCCGCTATGGCGTCGGCGTCGGCCGCCAGGGCTTCGTCTGGTCGGGCGCGGCCGAGATCAAGGCCAAGCGCGAATGGCCGGACTGGTATCCGCCGAAGGAGATGATCGCCCGCGACCCGCATGTGAAGGGTGTGATGCAGAAGCTGCAGAGCGGCCTCGGCATGCCGGGCGGCCCCGGCAACCCGCTCGGCGCCCGCGCCATGTACCTGTACCAGGGCAACAAGGACACGCTGTTCCGCATCCACGGCACGGTGGAGCCCTGGTCGATCGGCCACAGCGTTTCGTCGGGCTGCATCCGCATGATCAACCAGGACGTCTTCGACCTGTACAACCGTGTGCCGATGAACACCAAGGTCCTGGTGCTCGGCCACGATCAGCCGAGCCAGGTGGCGGAACACACGATGCGCAAGCCGGACGTCGACGACGGTTCGGGGTTCTACAACACGGACGCCTCGGCGCCGCAGCCCGACCTGAGCACCACCGCCCAGCCCTACGGCCGCGATCCCTACGCCACCTACGCGCCGGAGCCCGACCAAGGCTACTGACGAACAAACCCGCGCCATGCCGATGCTTCAGGACTGGCGCGGTCACGGCGTCGATGTTGCCGTCGTGGGGGCCGGCGCGGCCGGCATCGCGGTCGCCCGGCACCTCGCGGCGACGCGGCCGGACCTGAGCGTGCTGGTGCTCGAAGCCTCGGAGCGCCTGGGCGGTCGCGCCCTGACGCTGACCGACGGCAGCGGCATCGACCTCGGCTGCGGCTGGCTGCATGGCGGTCGGGACAATGCCTGGACGGCGATCGCCGATGCCGCGGGTGTCGCGGTCGACCGCGAGCCCGCGCCCTGGAACCGGACCAAGCCCGACGACGGCCCCCGGGCCGTCGAGCGGCAGGCCGCCCGGGCCGCCATGCACGATTATTTCGACCGGCTGGACGGCGAAACGCTTGACGGCACCGACAAGCCGCTGAGTGCCTTTCTCGAGCCAGGTGGCCGCTGGAACAACTTCATCGGCGCGGTCGCGACCTATATCAACGGCGCCGAGCTCGAATGCGCCTCGACGCAGGACTACCTGCGCTACGCCCCCGGCCGTCCGCCCGATTGGCGGCTGCCCGACGGCTATGGCCGGTTGATCGCCGACCATGCGGCGCCGGTGCCGGTCGTGCCGCATGCCGCCGTCAGCCGCATCGCGCATGGCGGCGCGGCCGTGTCGCTCGAGACCGCGCGCGGCAGGCTCGATTGCCGGGCTGCCGTCGTGACGGTGTCCTCCACGTGCCTGGCCGAAGAGGTGATCCGGTTCGATCCGCCCCTGCCCGACAAGCAGGAGGCCGCGGCCGGCGTGCCGCTCGGGGTCGCCAACAAGGTGTATCTCGATATCGCGGAGCCCGAGGCCCTGCCGGCCGAGGTCTATCTGCATGGCGCAATGGATCGGGTCGACACCGGCGCCTATGCCCTGAAACCCTTCGGGCGGCCGTGGATCGAAGGCTATTACGGCGGCACCCTGGCGCGCGCCATCGAGGCGATGACGCCCGAGGCCGCGGCGGCCTTTGCGATCGACGAACTCGTCGGCATCTTCGGGGCCGATCTGCGCCGGCATCTCCGGCTGCGGGTCCGTTCGGTCTGGGCCGGCAACCCTTGGGCGCGCGGCTCCTATTCCTATGCCCGCCCCGGCCATGCCGACGCGCGCGCCGTGCTGGCGGCGCCAGTCGGCGACCGCTTGTTCTTCGCCGGCGAGGCCTGCTCGCGCCACCGCTTCTCGACCGCCCATGGCGCCTATGAGACGGGCGTCGCCGCCGCGCAAGCCATCGCTGGACGGCTATAAAGGCGCATCGCTGCCCCGACGGGCCGGCGCCCGCCCGGGAAGCGCGATCACCAGCCCATCGTCCCGGGTTCGCCCTTGAAGGGGCCGACGATTTTGTCGGTGATCCAGCCGCCGTAGAAGGAGCCCGGCTGTGGCCGCGCCTTCTCGCCGCCGACGAAGCAGCCGTCCATCGGCCCGGGATAAACCGCCACGTGGTTCCGTAAGGCCGCAAAGGCCGCCACCGGGTCGGGGTAGGCCCAGGCGACCTTCGTGGCCCGCCGGACCCCGGCCACGATGTCGAAATAGCGCGCCGTCCCCTTCCACTCGCAAAAGGACTGCCCTTCGGCCGGCACCAGGGTGCCGGGCGCGAAACACTCGGGCGGCAGGTAGTAGACGGGCGGGTGGCTGGTTTCCAGCACCCGGAAGGCGGCGCCGGTTCGGGCGATCTCCTGTCCCGCGAAGACGATGCGGATGGCTGCCGGTTCCGCTTCAAGGCGCGGTGGTCGGGGATAATCCCAGACGCTTTCCTGGCCGGGGCCGGGTGGCAGGCGATGTGGCGTCATGCGGGACCTCCATCCGGGATCGATGGGGCGCGGGCCAGCCCCGGACAAGCTTGCTCCGGCAGTTTGAACATCATCAAAACAGGACCTCGGACTTCCGTTGGACGCGATCCACCTCTTCGACCTGGCGGCCAAGCAGGCCAGCTGGCTGTCGCGCTCCCAGGCGACGATCGCCGGCAATGTTTCGAACGCCAACACGCCGGGCTACCGCGCCCAGGTCATGAAGCCGTTTGCCGAGGTGCTCGACCAGACCCAGCTCAGCCTCGCCTCGACGAACGTCAACCACATCGACCTCGGCCCGGCCGACCAGGCGAGCTTCGTGGCCAAGGACGACGCACCCTGGGAAACCACCGATTCCGGCAACACCGTCAGCCTGGAGAACGAGCTCATCAAGGCCGGCGACGTGCAACGCGACTTCTCGCTCAACACCAACCTCGTCAAGGCGTTCCACGCCATGTTGATGCAAAGCGTGAAGTCCTAGAGCCATGATGGACGCCCTTCAAGCCGCGCTCCGGGTGGCGGGGTCGGGCCTCGCGGCCCAATCGGCCCGCCTCCGGGTGGTGTCGGAAAACATGGCCAACGTGCAGTCGACCGGGACAGTGCCGGGCGCCGACCCCTACCGCCGCAAGACCGTCACCTTTGCGAGCGAACTCGACCAGCTCAGCGGCATGGACCTCGTGCAGGTGAAGGATGTCGGCACCGATCCGACCGCCTTCTCGGTCGAGCACGACCCCGGCAACCCGGCGGCCGACAGCGACGGCAACGTCAAGATGCCCAACGTCAACATGATCGCCGAGATGACCGACATGCGCGAGACCAACCGCTCCTACGAGGCGGACCTGCAGGTCATCAAGCAGTCGCGCGATCTCATCGCCATGACCATCGACCTCCTGAAAGGCTCATCATGATCGCCGCCATCCCGCTGATCTCCTCCGCCCTGTCGATGCTGGGGTCCGCCGCCAGCACCCCCGCGGCCACCCAGGCGACCCAGGCCGCCAATGGCGGGGATTTCGGCGCCATGATGAGCAAGCTGTCCGGCGAGGCCGTCGGCAACGTCAAGCATGCCGAAACGATGGCGGTCGACGGCATCAGCGGCAAGGCCAACGTCCAGGACGTGGTGCAATCGGTGATGAGCGCGCAGGAAAGTCTGCAAACCGCCCTGGCGATCCGCGACAAGGCTGTCGCGGCGTTCCAGGAAGTTTCCCGCATGTCGATCTAAGGGACGACAAGCACCATGAGGGCTCTCGCGATCGCGGCGACCGGCATGTCGGCGCAGCAAACCAACGTCGAGGTGATCGCGAACAACATCGCGAACATCAACACCACCGGGTTCAAGCGCGCCAAGGCCGAGTTCACCGACCTGCTGTATGAAACCCAGCGCGCCCAGGGCGTGTCGAGCCGCGGCAACGACGCGACCGTGCCCGAGGGCGCGCAGCTCGGCCTCGGCGTCCGCACGGCGGCGATCCGCAACCTGCAGACCCAGGGCGAACTGACCAACACCGGCAACACCTACGATCTGGCGCTGCAGGGTCGGGGCTGGTTCCAGATCACCGGCCCGAACAGCGACACGGTCTACACCCGGGCCGGCGCCCTCAACACCAATGCCAGCGGCCAGCTGGTCAACCTCGACGGCTACCAGGTCATTCCCTCGATCGTGGTGCCGCCCAACACCACCAAGGTGACGATCTCATCTTCGGGCGTCGTCGACGCGCTTGTGGCCGGCAGCAGCACCCCGACCCAGATCGGCCAGCTGACCATCGCGAACTTCGCCAACGAAAGCGGCCTCGAACACCTCGGCAACAACCTGTTCAAGGAAACGCCGGCCTCGGGCACCGCCACCACGGGCGTGCCGGGCGACCCGGGCTTCGCGACCGTGACGCAGGGCTACCTCGAGGCCTCGAACGTCGATCCCGTCAAGGAGATCTCGGACCTGATCTCGGCCCAGCGCGCTTATGAGATGAATTCGAAGGTGGTGGCCGCGGCCGACCAGATGGGCGAAACCGTCGCCAAGGGAATTCGGTAAAGCCATGACCCTCGCGCTGTCCCGTGCCCTCGCGCTTCTGGCCGCCGCCCTGGCGGTGCACTCCGGCACGGCCGCCGAAGCCGCCCAGGCGGTTCCGGTGGCGTCAGTGACCATCTATCCCGGCGACATCATCCGCGACGGCATGCTGACCGAGCGCGACCTGCCGGATAACTTTCCCGGCCAGGCCGTGACGGCGCTCGACCGCACGGCGCTGGTCGGCAAGACGGTGCGCCGCACCCTGCTGCCCGGGCTGCCGATCCCCATCAATGCGGTGGCGGAGCCCAAGGTGGTCAGCGTCGGCGCTATGGTGCGGGTGGTTTATGTCGAGGGCGACCTCAACATCGCCACCTATGCGTCGGCCCTGCAGGCTGGCGGCGTCGGCGACACCATCGCGGTGCGCAACCCGGAAAGCGGCCTGACGATCTCGGGCGTCATCGCCAAGGACGGCACCGTCCGGATCGGCACCAGCTGATGCGCCGCCTGCTCCTCGGGCTCGCGGCCGCCCTGCTGTGGGCTGCCCCGGCGGCCACCGTGCTATGGGCCGCCCCGGCGGTTGCGGCCGTCCGCATCAAGGACATCGCGGCGCTCGGCGGCATGCGGGACAACCAGCTCGTCGGCTATGGCATCGTGGTGGGGCTGCTGGGCACGGGCGACACGATGCGCAACGCGCCCTTCACCGAACAATCCATGCAGTCGATGCTCGACAAGATGGGCATCAACGTCCGCGGCGTGTCGTTGCGGGCCCGCAACGTGGCGGGCGTCATCGTCACGGCCAACCTGCCGCCGCTGATCGACCGCGGCGCCGCGATCGACGTCACCGTGTCGTCGCTCGGCGATTCCACCTCGCTGCTCGGCGGCACGCTCATCATGACACCGCTGATCGGCGGCGACGGCCAGACCCATGCGGTGGCCCAGGGACCGGTCTCCGTGTCCGGCAACGCGCAGGCGGGCCAGGCCGAAACCTACAGCCAGGGCGTGCCCTCGGGCGGCCGCATCGCCAACGGCGCCATCGTGGAGCTGCCGGCCCCGAACGATTTCGGCAGAACCGGATCGCTGGCGCTCGACCTCCGCAACCCGGATTTCAAAACCGCCGTGCGGGTCGCCGACGCCGTCAACCTTTTCGCCCGCACCCGCTTCCACACCCGCGTCGCGCAGGAGCAGGATCTGCGCCGCATCATGGTCACCTGCCCGCCCGGCATCAGCCCGACCCGGTTCATGGCCGAGATCGGCGACCTGACGGTCGAGCCCGACACGCCGGCCCGCGTCGTCATCGACGAACGCACCGGCACGGTGGTGATCGGCCAGGACGTGCAGATCTCGACCGTGGCGGTGACGCATGGCAGCTTGACGGTGCGCATCACCGAAACCCCGATCGCGTCCCAGCCGGCCCCGCTGTCGGGCGGCAAGACCGTGGTGCTGCCCACCACCAACATCGAGGCAGACGAATCCGGAGGCCAGCTCCGCATCGTCGGCGGCACGACGCTGAAATCGCTGGTCAAGGGCCTGAACGCCATCGGGCTCAAGCCGACCGGCATCATCGCGATCCTGCAGGCCATCAAATCGGCCGGCGCCCTGCAGGCCGACCTGGTGGCGCAATAGCGAGGCGGTTGCGCCCGGCCGGGCCAGCCCGGCGCAAGCCAACCCCGGGATAGTCGCCGTATGGCTTCTCGGCGCATCCCGGACCTCAACATGACGGCCAAGACCCTTCGCGCCGCCGCCCTGGCGCTTTGCGCCGGGGCCGCCCTGACGGTCCCAGGCGCGGCCGGCGCCAACGAACAGAACACGGCCGACGGTGTCGCCCCGGCAACGCCCGGCCATAGCGAGGCGGTCGCGGCCACCGAAGCCCATCCCGTGGCCGAGGCCCCGCCCCCCGGCTCCGCCCTGCCGATGAAGCCGGCCGCTCCCGTGACGGCGCCGCCTCCGCTCCCCACCGGCAACGAGGCGCAGCGCTATTGCGACAACATCGCCGCCGTGGCGGCCGAGGCGCGCTTCGCCTGGCAGACCCGCAAGCTCAACGACCTGCAGGGCCAGGTGACGCAACGCATCGCCGATCTCGAGAAGAAGCAGGCCGAGCTCGAAGGCAGCCTCGCCCGGCGCGACGAGGCGATGAAGAAGGCGCAGGCGACGCTGATCTCGGTCTACGCCAAGATGCAGCCCGATGCCGCCGCGGCCCAGCTCAGCCTGCTCGACGACGGGCTCGCGGCGGCCGTGCTGTCCCAGCTCAACCCGCGCCAGGCGAGCGCCATCCTGAACGAGATCAAGCCCGACCGGGCCAGCCAGCTCGTCGCCGCGATGACCAGCCTCGCGGCACCCGACGCCAAGACGGACGGAAAGAAGTCGTGATGCGAAACCTCGTGGTCGCAACCGCCTTGGCGGCGGCGTTGTCGGGCTGCGCCGTCGCGCCCTCGGACATCGGGCGTGAACCCCACATGAGCGCCGTCGGCTCCGGGCTGCAGGCCAATGTCGACAAGTTCAGCGCTTATTCGTTCCCGGCGCCGCTGCGTCAAAGCCCGCAATCCTTGTGGGACGACAGCCGCGCCAATTTCTTCCGTGACCCCCGCGCGAGCCGTGTGGGCGACGTGCTGACCGTGTCGATCGCCATCGACGACAAGGCGACGCTCGACAATTCGAGCGATCGGTCGAGCTCGTCGAGCGTCGGCAACGGCTTTGATTTCGCGCTCGGCAGCGGCTCGTCCACCAAGACGGCCGGGCAGCTCGATTCGACCTCGACCTCGAAATACAACGGCTCGGGCACGGTGGACCGCTCGGAAAAGATCCAGCTCTCCATCGCGGCGGTGGTGAGCGGCGTCATGCCGGACGGCAACCTCATCGTCAGCGGCTCGCAGGAGATCCGCGTCAACTACGAGATGCGTCTCCTCAACATCGCCGGCATCGTGCGGCCGCGCGACATCTCCAAGGACAACACCATCTCCTACGACAAGATCGCCGAGGCCCGGATCTCCTATGGCGGGCGCGGCCGCTCGAGCGAAGTCCAGCAGCCGGGCTGGGGCCAGCAGATCTATGACGCCATCAAGCCGCTTTAAGGCCGGGACCGTGTCGGCCAACGTCGAATTCGAGCGGAACGGGAGTGGCCGCGATGGCGGATGACGGCAAGGCGGCGAAGAAGAGCGGCGGCCTGATGGGCGTCGTGGTGCCGGTGCTGGTGCTGACGCTCGTGGCCGGCGGCGGCGGCTTCGTGGTGGGCAAGCAGATCGTCGCCAAGGCCAGGGCCTCGGTGTCGACGGACGACAACCATCACGAGGCGACGGCCGCCGCGGCGCCGGCCAGCACGGCCGTGCGCGAGCTGCCGCCGGTGGTGGCCAACCTGACGGCGCCGGAAGGCTCCTGGGTCCGGCTGCAGACCGCGATCGTCTACAACAAGACCGACGCGCCGCAGATGGAGATCCTGTCGTCGAAGATCGCCGACGACATGCTGGCCTATCTGCGCACCTTGTCGCTGACGCAGCTGCAGGGCGCGAGCGGCATCCAGCACCTGCGCGAGGACCTGAGCGAGCGCGCGGCCGTGCGCTCGGAGGGCCATGTCAGCGAGGTGATGATCGAGATGATGGTCATCCAATGAAGCGCCTTCTCGCTGCGGCGCTGATCCTGGCCGCCTTCACGACGGCGGCGTCCGCCCAGTCGATCGACCTCGGCGCCCTGGTGCCGCAGGCCGCGGGCGGCACCGCCACGGGGCGCATCGTCCAGCTGGTCGGCGTGTTGACGGTGTTGTCGGTGGCACCGGGCCTCCTTGTGATGGTGACGAGCTTCACGCGCTTCGCTATCGCGTTCTCGTTCCTGCGCACCGGCCTCGGCCTGCAGACCACGCCGGCCAACCTCATCCTCATCAGCTTGTCGCTGTTCATGACCTTCTACGTCATGGCGCCGACCTTCGACCGCTCCTGGCAGACCGGGCTGCAGCCGCTGCTCGACAACAAGATCACCGAGCAGGAAGCTTATGGCCGCATCACCGGGCCGTTCCGCGAGTTCATGCTGGCCCAGGTGCGCGACAAGGATCTGGCGCTGTTCGACGACCTCGCCAAGGCCTCGATCAAGACGACCGACCGGGCGACGGTCGACCTGCGCATCCTGGTGCCGGCCTTCATGGTATCGGAGATCCGGCGCGGCTTCGAGATCGGCTTTCTGATCACCCTGCCGTTCCTGGTGATCGACCTCGTGGTATCGACCCTCATCATGTCGATGGGCATGATGATGCTGCCGCCCAACGTCATCTCGCTGCCGATGAAGATCCTGTTCTTCATCCTGATCGACGGCTGGAACATGGTGGTGGGCAGCTTGATCCGCTCCTACGGATAATCGTCGCGGCGTTTACCTCCTGGTCATCAGCCGGGGTTAATGTCTGATCACGCCCGGTTGAACACACTTCAAAGGCATCAAGCCGCCCGCGCGTACCGGTTCCGATCCGGAATGTCCCTCCTTCACCCTGGGACATTTGATCATGAGCAGCCTTCTCACCAACACCTCGGCCATGAGCGCGTTGTCGTCGCTGACGGCCACGCAGAAATCCCTGTCGCAGACGCAGAGCCAGATCTCGAGCGGCCTCAGGGTCGCGAGCGCCTCCGACAACGCCGCTTATTGGTCGATCTCGACCACCATGAAGTCGGACACCAGCGCCCTGTCGGCCGTCAGCGACGCGCTGAACCTCGGCTCCTCGACGGTTGGTGTCGCCACGGCGGCCCTGAACTCGACCCTCACCATCATGAACAAGATGAAGGCGGACCTCGTCACGGCGCAGACGCCCGGCACCGACAAGGCCCAGGTGCAGACCGACATCACGGCCCTGCAGTCGAGCCTGAAGTCGATCGTGTCCTCGGCCTCGTTCAACGGCGTCAACCTGCTGAACAGCACGGCGACCAACACCAACATCGTGGCTTCCTTCTCACGCGGCACGGATGGCACCACCAGCGTCGGCACCATCGCGGTCAGCACCGCCAACATCACTCTGACCTCGGCGACCTCGGGCGTCGGCATCCTGTCGGCCGCCATTACGGCCGGCACCGTGGGCGGGGCTTCGGTGTCGCTGGGCAGCACGGTCTCTGGCACTGGCGGCTCTGGCACCGACGGCACCTCCTACGATGCGAACAGCATCCTGGGCTTCAAGCTGACGAGCGCCAGCGGCACGAGCGATCTGTCGGTGATGCAGGCAGCACTCGACAACGCGATCGGCCAGATCACGGCCGCCGGCGCGGCGCTCGGCGGCACCAAGACCAACATCGACAACCAGTCGACCTTCGTGTCGTCCTTGTCGGACGCGATCACCAGCGGCGTGGGTTCGCTGGTGGATGCCGATATGAACGTGGCCTCGACGCGGCTGAACGCCCTGCAGACGCAGCAGCAGCTCGGCGTGCAGGCTCTGTCGATCGCCAACCAGAACAGCCAGATGATCCTGAAACTGTTCAACGGCTGATCGCCCGTCCTTCCTTGATCGTGAAAGGGCCGCACCACCGTGCGGCCCTTTTGCTTTGGTGTTCTGCGAAGCGAACGGTAAATATTAAATCTCATACGCCAAATTAAGCCTTGCACCCGAGTAGATCGAAGGTGAGCAATGCAATTCAGCTTCGTTTAATCTCGGCGGCGTAGGATTTGATCACGCCCGATTGAACTGAAATTCAAAGGCATCAAGCCGCCCGGGCGTACCGGTTCCGATCCGGAATGTCCCCTCATACACAAATGGGACATTGATCATGAGCAGCCTTCTCACCAACACTTCGGCCATGAGCGCGCTGGCGTCGCTGACGGCCACGCAGAAATCCCTGTCGCAGACGCAGAGCCAGATCTCCACCGGCCTGCGGGTCGGCAGCGCTTCCGACAACGCCGCCTATTGGTCGATCTCGACCACCATGAAGTCGGACACGAGCGCCCTGTCGGCCGTCAGCGACGCGCTGAACCTCGGCTCCTCGACGATTGGCGTCGCCACGGCGGCGCTGAATTCGACGCTGACCATCATGAACAAGATGAAGGCGGATCTCGTCACGGCCCAGACGCCCGGCACCGACAAGGCCCAGGTGCAGACCGACATCACGGCACTGCAATCGAGCCTGAAGTCGATCGTGTCCTCGGCTTCGTTCAATGGTGTCAACCTGCTGAACAGCACGGCGAGCAACACCAACATCGTGTCGTCGTTCTCGCGCGGCACGGACGGTACCACCAGCGTTGGCACCATCGCGGTCAGCACCGCCAACATCACCCTGACCTCGGCGACGTCGGCCAGCGGCATCCTTTCGGCGACCATCGCGTCCGCCACCGTGGGCGGGGCTTCGGTGTCGCTCGGCGGCTCGGTCGCCGGCACCGCCGGGTCGGGAACGGACGGCACTTCCTACGAGGCATCGAGCATTCTAGGCTTCAAGCTAACCAGCAGCAGCACCACAAGCGATCTGTCGGTCATGCAGGCGGCTCTCGACACGGCCATCGGCCAGATCACGGCAGCGGGCGCCTCGCTCGGCGGCACCAAGACCAACATCGACAACCAGTCGACCTTCGTGTCGTCCTTGTCGGATGCGATCACGAGCGGCGTGGGTTCGCTGGTCGATGCCGACATGAACGTGGCCTCGACGCGGCTGAACGCCTTGCAGACGCAGCAGCAGCTCGGCGTGCAGGCCCTGTCGATCGCCAACCAGAACAGCCAGATGATCCTCAAGCTGTTCAACTGACGTCGCAATAAATACCGACGAAGGGAGGCCGCGCGCAAGCGCGGCCTCTTTGCGTTTCAACGCTCCATCTTCAGCTTTCGGCCCCGGTTTTTACCGATGATTAAGGTTAAGCTCCTAGCGTCGAATGAAGCGAACACGAGCTTGGCTCGGCGGCGGGCGCCATGCGGCGCGAGGCCAGCCATGCCGGATTGTTCTCGTAGGGTTCAGAGCGCCGGAACGATCGACGATGAGCAGCATTCTCACGAATAATTCCGCGATGAGCGCGCTTCAGTCGCTCACCTTGACGCAGAAGAACCTGGAAGGCGTGCAAAGCCAAGTGTCCACCGGCCTGCGCGTGGCGGACGCCTCCGACAACGCCGCCTATTGGTCGATCGCCACCTCGATGCGTTCCGACACGGGGGCGCTTTCGGCCGTCAGCGACGCGCTCAACCTCGGCGCCTCGACGCTCAGCATTGCCACGTCGGCGCTGAACTCGACCATCACGATCATGAACAAGATGAAGGCCGACATCGTCACGGCGCAGACACCCGGCACCGACAAGGTCCAGATCCAGACCGACATCACGGCCCTGCAGTCGAGCCTTCGTTCCATCACCGCCTCGGCCTCGTTCAACGGCGTCAACCTGCTGAACGGCACGGCGAGCAACACCAACATCGTGTCGTCCTTCTCGCGTGGCACGGACGGCACCACCAGCGTCGGCACCATCGCGGTCAGCACCGCCAACATCACCTTGACGTCGGCCACGTCGGCCAGCGGTATCCTGTCGGCGGGCATCACTGCCGCCACCGTGGGCGGGGCTTCGGTGACCCTCAACGGCTCGGTCACGGGCACCGGTGGGTCGGGAACGGACGGCACATCCTACGATGCCAACAGCATCCTGGGCTTCGCCCTGACGTCGAGCAGCACCTCCTCCGACATCGCCGTGATCCAAGCCAGCATCGATACGATCCTTACCAAGATCACGGCGGCGGGCGCCTCGCTCGGTGGCCTGAAGACCAACGTCGATCTGCAGACCACCTTCGTGTCGGCACTGACGGATGCGATCACCAGTGGCGTGGGCTCGCTTGTCGATGCCGACATGAACGTGGCCTCGACCAAGTTGCAGGCGCTGCAAACGCAGCAGCAGCTCGGTGTCCAGTCGCTGTCGATTGCCAACCAGAACAGCCAGATGATCCTGAAGCTGTTCAACGGCTGAGGCGCCTTCCGCTCCCCGAACATCCTCTCGTCGCGAAGATCCCATGACGGTCCAGACCCTGGCGCGCGCGCTTCCGTCCATCGACGCGCCGTTGAGGCGCCAGGCCGACGCTCTGGTCCGAGCCTTCGAGCTTCCCCCCGCCGGCCCCGGCGCCAAGCTGGTCGCTTTGGCGGTTCTGGCGCTTCAGCATGGCATGCCGGAGCAAGCCACCGAGGCCTTGAACCAGGCTTCCGGGTTTCACCCCGACAATACGCACCTTCTGATGGAGATCGGCTTCATCCATCAGAACCGGCGCCAGTTCGACAAGGCGCTCGCGGCCTTCAGCAAGGTGGTGGCACTGCGGCCGGGCGATGTGGCCGTTTACGCCAGCCTCGGCAGCATGCTGATCGCCATGGGCCGGCTCGACCTGTCGATCCAGGCGTCACGCATCGGCCTCTCGCTCGATCCGGCGCCCGCGGGGCTCTACATTAATCTGGCGTCGGCGCTGCGGGCCGACAAGCAATCCGAGGCGGCCTGGGACGCCTACCGCGCGCTCCTCAGCCGGCATCCCGAGCATGCCGCCGGCCTTGTGGACGCACTCCACCTGCGCCAGCACCTTAACGACTGGGATGGCTACGCGGCGCATCTCCAACTCGCCCTCGCCAAGAGTTTCCGGCTCGGGTTCCGGGTGCCGCCGTTCTCGATCCTGGCCGCCAGCGATGACCCGGTTGACCAGCTGGAGGCCGCCCGGGTCTGGGTCAAGCGCATGGGTGGGTCCGTGGCGTCGCCACTGGCCCGCTACGGCGCCCGCCCTGAAGCCGACCAAACGCGACGCCTGCGGATCGGCTACCTGTCGAGCGATTTCCACAATCACGCCACGGCGCTGCTGATCATCGAGATGCTCGAACTGCGGGACCGGGACCGTTTCGAGGCGATCGGCTATTGCACCGGCAACATCGACGACGGCACCCTGATCCGGCACCGCATCATCTCGACCTTCGACTTTTGTTACGACATCGGCGCGCTCGGCGACGAAGAGGCGGCCAGGAAGATCCATGGCGACGGCATCGACATCCTGATCGACCTGAAGGGTTTCACATCCGGTGCCCGCACGGAGATCCTCGCCTACCGCCCTGCTCCTCTGCAGGTGAATTTCCTCGGCTATCCGGGCACCATGGGGGCGCCCTTCATCGATTATATCGTGGCCGACTGCTTCGTGATCCCGCCCGAGCGGGAGGGGGATTTCGACGAGGCGGTGGTGCGGCTGCCCGATTGTTACCAGCCGAACGACCGCAAGCGCCCCGTGTGGCCGGAGCCCTACGGCCGGGCCCAATGCGGCCTGCCAGAACAGGGCTTCGTGTTTTGTTCCTTCAACGCGCCCTATAAGATCACGCCGGACATGTTCGACCTCTGGATGCGGCTGCTGCATCGGGTGCCGGGCGCCGTGCTGTGGTTGCTCGAGGGGCATCCTACGGGGACCCTCAACCTCCACAAGGAAGCGGAGGCGCGCGGCATCGCCCGCGAGCGGATCGTCATCGCGCCGAAGCTCGTGACCGAGCAGCACCTGTCCCGCATGCGCCTCGGCGACCTGTTCCTCGATTCCTTCCCGGTCACGGCCCACACGACCGCGAGCGACGCGCTCTGGGTCGGCGTGCCGGTGCTGACCTGCCCGGGCGCCTCCTTCGTGTCCCGGGTGGCCGGCAGCCTGCTGCATGCGATGGGGGTTCCGGACATGATCGTCCCCGACCTGCAGGCCTATGAGGAGCGCGCCGTGGCGCTGGCCCACGATCCCGCCACCCTCGGTGCGATCCGGGCCCGCATCGAGGCGAACCGCCTCACGGCGCCGCTCTTCGACAGCGCGCGCTACACCCGCCACTTCGAGGACGCGCTCCTGTCGATGGCGGCCCGCATGGACGCAGGCCTGCCGGTGGCCAGCTTCGACGTGCCACCGAGGCCCGCTGCGGCCCCGACCGCTTAACCAGTTGACACGCCCCGACGGCCCATTATACCGGTCGCGTCCCAGCCGATGCGGCTATGGCGGAGTAGCTCAGGTGGCTAGAGCAGCGGAATCATAATCCGCGTGTCGGGGGTTCGAGTCCCTCCTCCGCTACCAATCAACGACTTGCGAAAAGCAGGCGCTAAGTTGCTGAAATCGCTGGTTTGGGTTCGAGTCGTTTTGCGGTCGCTGTGAGACGTCTCACACGTCTGTCTCACAGTGCCGATCCCGCGCAACTCGGTGCCATGCCTTGCCCAGCCTGCCATATCTCACCCGCAGGGGTGGAGGGCGCTATTACCTGCAGATCCGCATGCCACCGGGCCCGGCTTGGCCGGCGCTGCTCCGATTGTCGCTCGGCACCACCGACTCTAAGATGGCGCGATACAGCCTCTGCAAAACACTGATCTGGTTGATGCCTTTCCGCGACGCCGAAACCGTGAGACGTCAGGCTGAAGAAATCCTGGCACAATGCCGCGAGTTCACGCGTAAAGGGCAAGCTTGCGATTGGCAGGAAATCGATGACCGCCAGCGGTTCTTCGCAACCTTCGCCGAGTTCGCCAGCGAGGTGCGCCACTACAACGTGCCTGATGTAACTCGCCTCGGGCTCATTGAGGAATGGAGCTTCTTTGCCGAGATGCTCCGTCAAGACCGCGCACGCCTCTATGGCAGCACTTCTAAGCTTGCTGTCAGCACTGAAGACGGGCCGAGCAGCCGCCATGAGCACGCCCCCGAGCCGACAGCCGATCCGCCCGTTGGTGTCGCCGCAAGTTCCACACGCCTGCGAGGTGGGCGCAAAACCTCCTCCGTTCTTGCCGAGTTCCTTCAGGAGCAACGGCAGAGCAACGGTGACGACTCTGCCCAGCACGACGTCGGCATCTACGTCGAATTTTTAATCGCGCTCCTCGGCGATAAAGCCCTCCGGGCCTACACAGACGACGATTTCGCCAGCTTGGGACGCGAACTCGCTAATATCCCGGACCGAAATGGGATCCCGCGAGAGAGGGCCAGAACGCTCTGGGATCGCTTCGAGTTCGCTCGACGAAACGGATGGGAGGGGCTCAAACGGCTCTCCGAAACGAGTCTTCAAAATCGCTACCGGACCGGGCTCAACAGATTTCTGACCTGGGCAAAAGCACGAAAATACCTGACCGAGCAGATCAAGATATCGATTGTAATGAGCGCCGAGAATCTCGTTGCGCTTCCGCGCGATGCGTTCACGGATGAGGAAGTCAGGCAGATCCTGAGCATGCCCACGTTCACCGGTCACGGCCTAAACGAAAAGTGGCAGTCGGGTTCTTACCTGGCGCAAGATCATGTTTATTGGGGCTACATCGTCATGCTGCTTACGGGCATGCGGACGAGCGAGGTGGCGCAGCTACGGGTGGAGGACATCATCGACGCAGAGGGCTGGTACTTTTTCAACCTGCAGCCGTTCGATCCGGCCAAGGGGCGTGTGCCGCGCAAGGACCTCACCAAGTTGAAGACAGAGAACTCGACCCGTTCCATCCCGCTCGACCTGCTGCTGATCGACCTAGTGCACTGACGCGCACAGAGGATTCACAGGACGCTGGGCTCGTGCGAGTCT
>NZ_JARPVX010000066.1:0-21919 GCF_033947565.1 Lichenihabitans sp. Uapishka_5 | reverse complement strand
GGACCTCGCCGCGAGCCTGGCCGGGCGGGCGCTGTGGGCCGTGGCGCTGTCGCTGCGTGGCGGCGCGCGGGGTCGCCCGGGCTGATGTCGGTGTGGCGACGGTCATGAGCGACGCAACCACAAGTTGCTTTCGAGGAACAAACCGTGGATGGTGGGGCTGGGTCGCTGCCTGTCCTCACAAAGCGCCGAGACCGTGACGCTGGTCTCGACGGGGGCTGCGGTCCGGACCACGATGCTTCGCTGACGCCCTCGCTTGTCGGCGATGTGCGGGCCCGCTAAAGCGGGTGGCGATGCTCGCAACCCCGGCCGCCCGCGTGACGACCTTCCGCTTGATCCTTGCCGCTGCGCTTTGCTGGGCATTCGTGTCGCCCGTCGAGGCCGGGCCCCTGTCGCTGGAGCGTTTCTTCAACGGTCCGTTGTTGGCCACCGGCACGGTCGAGAACCGGCGTGACGGCAGCCGGCGCGACTTCACCATCGCCATGCAGGGCCATTGGTCGGGTCCGCACGGCACCCTGATCGAGGATGTCGCCTATGCGGATGGCGAGCGCGACCACAAGGAATGGCAGTTCGAAAGGGTGGCCGAGGGGCGTTACGTCGGACGACGGGCCGATGTCACCGAGGACGCCGAGATCGTCGAGGACGACAAGGGCGTCACCATGACCTACAAGGCCGACACCAAGGTGCCGGCCGGGTTGACCCTGAACCTGAGCTTCGTCGATCGCTTGACCCTGACGACGCCCAACACGGTCCTGGTGCACAGCGACGTGACGTATTTCCACGTATCGGCCGCGACCCTGACGCTGAACATCATCAAAAAAGCGGCCAAGTAGCCGCGGCTCCGATCGTGGCATTGCCGTAGATTTTCCATAGCTTGAGGCCAATCTAGGTCTGAAGTCCAAACCGACCTTGCCAAGGGAGCCGTCGATGCTGATCCGCCGCCTGAAGGGATGGGAGTTGCCCGAGCGCGAAGCCACACCCGAAGCTTTGATGTTCAATCGCCGCGCGGTCCTGGCCGGCGGCTTGGCCGCGGGGGCGATCGCCTCGCCATTGTTGTCGCGGTCGGCTTGGGCCGACACGGCGGGCCTCTACCCGGCCAAGCGCAATGCCGCCTTCACGATCGCCAGCGGGCCGACCCCCGAGGCCGACAACACCAATTACAACAACTTCTATGAATACGGCACCTCCAAGCATGTCGCCGCCGCGGCCGAGGCGTTGAAGCCCGACCCGTGGACCGTCAGCTTCGACGGCCTCGTGGATACGCCCCGCAAGGTGGCGTTCGAGGACCTCGTCAAGGCGCTTGGTCTCGAGGAGCGGCTGTATCGCCACCGCTGCGTCGAGGGCTGGGCCATGACGGTGCCGTGGACAGGCTTTCCGCTGAAGGCGTTGGTCGACTACGCGAAGCCGCAGTCCGGTGCCAAATACGTGCAGTTCGAGACCTTCATGGACCCCAAGATGGCGCCGGGCCAGAAGAGCTTCTTTTATCCCTGGCCCTACCTCGAAGGGGTGTCCATGGCGGAAGCCACGAACGATCTCGCCTTCATGGTCACGGGCGCCTATGGCAAGCCGCTGCCCAAGGTGATGGGGGCACCGCTTCGCTTGGCCCTGCCGTGGAAATACGGGTTCAAATCGATCAAGTCGATCTCTCGGATCTCCTTTGTTGCCGAGCGGCCGAAGACCTTCTGGGCGCAGCTCAATGCCGATGAATATGGGTTCTGGGCCAATGTGAATCCGGCGGTGCCGCATCCCCGGTGGAGCCAGTCGTCCGAAGCCGTGCTCGGCACCAACGACCGGCAGCCGACGCAATTGTTCAACGGTTATGCAGCCCAGGTGGCTTCTCTCTACGACGGGCTGAAAGGCGAAAGCCTTTATATGTGAGCCGACGGTGCGCGGCCCCCGATCAGCGCGCGGCCTTGGCACGCCGATCGGGGAGGAGGACATAAAGTCGGTCAGGCAAAGCTCCTGCGAGCCTGGACATTGACGGAGCGGTCAGCATATCCTGATCGCGGCGATCCGTATTTCAGGAATCGACATTGGCCCCCTTGACACATTGCGGTCCCGTGTCCAGCTTTAAGCTATCGATTCTAGGCTGAATGTTGAGCCTTTTCGCCCCGGCCTAGACCCGGGCGTGTGCTGTGACCTCCTCCGACTTATCGACTTTCTTGCTACCTTCGGCGTGCCGGGGCGTGGCCGTGTAGCTGTAGGAGTTCACCATGACGACAGGTGTCGTGAAGTGGTTCAATGCGACCAAGGGTTTCGGTTTCATCCAGAGCGATGAGGGCGGGCCGGATGCTTTCGTGCACATCAGTGCCGTCGAGCGCGCGGGGTTCTCGTCGCTGCAGGAAGGCCAGAAGCTCAGCTATGAGCTGGTGGTCGACCGCCGTTCCGGCAAGCAATCCGCGGATCAGCTGAAGGCCCTGTCGTAATCAGGGAGGCCGTCGACCACGGATGTACTGGCGGCGGCCTTTTTCGAACGATAATGATGAAGGGAGCCGGGCCCCAATCCCGGCTTTTCAAGTTTCGAGGCGACTAAAGGACACTGCGTGCAAGTTCTCGTTCGTGACAACAATGTCGATCAGGCGCTTCGGGCTCTGAAGCGCAAGATGCAGCGCGAAGGCGTCCTGCGCGAGCTGAAGCAGCGGCGTCACTATGAGAAGCCTTCGGAAAAGCGGTGCCGGGAAGCCCAGGAGGCCGTTCGGCGCGCCCGCAAGGCAGCCCGCAAGACGGCCGAACGCGAAGGGTTGATCGCGCCCCGCAAGCGTCCGGAGCCGAAGGCGCGCAGGCCGGTGCCGAGCGTTCCGACCTCACCTGTGGCCGCCTGATGGACGACGTCGCAGCACCACCCCTCACCAAGGCCGAAGAGCGCCTGATTCGCGTCGAGCGTCAGCGCGTCGATGCCGATAAGGTGCGGTCCGAGATGGCCGCGGCCGCAATCGCGCGCGATGCCAAGACGATCCGCCTCCGGGCGCTTCGTTTGGCCAAGGAAGAAGCGGATCGCGAGGCCGCCAGCCTCGTTGTCAAGAAGCCGCGCCGCAAGGTCGCCAAGGCTGCCGCCCCGACCGAGTAGATTACCGCGGTTCGAGGCTGCCGGAGATGGTAGCCATCGGCGGCCTTCGGTCTGCACCGCATAGCCAAACCTTAGATCCGGCACATTCCCGTGCTTAACCTCGATCCGGTGTCGTGGCCTTTCCGGTCGCGAGCCGCTCTCCTCAACGGATATCTTCTTGCCAGCTTTCAAGCATTCGACCTTTTCCGACCGTATCGACAATGCCACGGCGGCCAAAGCCGCTGCCGTTGCCCGTTTCAATGCGCGCCCTGCTGTTGATGACCCCCGTGTCGTCGCCAAGGCGGCCGAGCGGCGCCGTTTCCACGAAGGACGGGTGTCCCGCCAGGCTGAACGCGAGCGGCTGCAGGAAGAAGAGCGCGTGCAGGCCATCGAGGCGCGACGCATCGCGGAAGAAGAAGAGCTGGCCGCCGAGATCGCTCGTCTGGCCGAAGCCGAAGCCGAAGCCGAAGCGGCCCGGGCTGCCCGCCGCGACCGTCTCGCCGCAAAATCCCTGAGCATGGCCGATCAGAAGGCCGAACGGGATGCCCGTTACGCCGCCCGCAAGTCCCGTCAGAAGCGGTGATCCGCGTTCTTTCGTTCGACGAGACCGGGATGCGCGCGTGATCTTCAAATCCACGGGCGCCCAACCCTCCATCCCGGAGCCTTCTTGGCTCTGGGGCATGATCTTTCTGTGGACGCTGCGCCGCGTGATGCGGGCGTGTCGATCGGTTTGAGTCCGCAGGCCTGCATCTTGAGCAGGCTTCAGCCCTGCCGATAGCCTTCCGAGGAATGAGGGCTGTTCGATGCCGCTCCGGCACCCAATCCGCCAGGGCGATCGCTAAAACGGCTTAAATTTGAGCAGCCTCCATGATTGACGGGTTTCCGGCTGCCGCTTAGTTGCCGGGGAAGAGCCCGTCACTCGTCAGACCTGCGAGCTGCGGCCGTCAGGGACACGCGATGCCGATCCGCGCCGCCATCAATCACGTCACCGATTACCGCTACGACCATCCCATCAACGTCGGTCCGCAGGTGGTGCGCCTCAGGCCTGCGCCGCATAGCCGGACCGGCATCCCGGCCTATTCGCTGAAGGTCGAGCCGGCCGAGCATTTCATCAACTGGCAGCAGGACCCCTGCGGCAACTGGCTGGCCCGGCTGGTCTTCCCCGAGAAGGTGTCGCATCTGCGCATCGAGGTGGATCTCACGGCCGACCTGTCGGTGGTGAACCCGTTCGACTTCTTCATCGATCCCTCGGCCGAGACCGTGCCGTTCGGCTATGACGCCGAGATCCGCGAGGAACTGGCGGCTTATCTGGTGGTGGAGCCGGCCGGGCCCAAGCTGCAGGCGTTCCTGGATGGCCTTCCCAAGCAGCCGACCCGCACGGTCGACTTCCTGGTCGACCTCAACACCCGCATCCAGAACCTCGTCAAATACCTGATCCGCATGGAGCCGGGCGTGCAGACGCCTGAGGAAACGCTGACCAAGCTGTCGGGCTCCTGCCGGGACTCGGCCTGGCTGCTGGTGCAGGCCTTCCGGCACCTCGGCCTCGCGGCCCGCTTCGTGTCGGGCTATCTGATCCAGCTCAAGGCCGACATCGATCCGATCGAAGGTCCGCTCGGCACCCGCGAGGATTTCACCGATCTGCATGCCTGGGCCGAGGTCTATGTGCCGGGCGCCGGCTGGATCGGCCTCGACGCCACCTCGGGTCTCTTGTGCGGCGAAGGCCACATTCCCCTGGCTGCGACGCCGCACTACCGCTCGGCCGCGCCCATCGCCGGGCTGCTCGACCCGTGCGAGATCGAATTCCACCATTCCATGACGATCACGCGCGTCGCCGAGGCGCCGCGCATCTCGATGCCGTTCTCGGACGAGGCCTGGGCGGCGCTCGACGGCCTCGGGCTGAAGATCGACGGCGACCTCGCGGCCGGCAACGTGCGCCTCACGATGGGCGGCGAGCCGACCTTCGTGTCGGTGGACGATTTCGAGGCGCCGGAATGGAACACGGAGGCGCTCGGGCCCACCAAGCGCGGTCTCGGTGACGAACTGATCCGCCGCCTGCGGGGCATCTTCGCGCCGGGCGGTCTGCTGCATTACGGCCAGGGCAAGTGGTATCCGGGTGAGATCCTGCCGCGCTGGGCCTTTGCGCTCTATTGGCGCAAGGATGGGCAGCCGATCTGGCGCAACCCCGACCTGATCGCGGCCGAGAAGGCCGCCCGTTCTGCCACGGTGGCGGATGCCGAAGCGTTCCTGCGCGACGTGGCACAGCGCCTGGCGGTGCCGGACAGCTATCTGGCGCCTGCCTTCGAAGACCCGGCCCACTGGATCCTCAAGGAAAACCAGCTGCCCGGCAATGTCGATGCCCGCGATGCCAAGATCGGCACTGTCGAACAACGCGCCCGTATCGCCCGCACCTTCGAGCGCGGGCTCGATGTTCCCACCGCGTTCGTGCTGCCGATCCAGCGCTGGTTCGCGGCCGACACCCGCTGGGCCAGCGAGCAATGGACGACGCGGCGCGGTCGGCTGTTCCTGGTGGCCGGCGATTCGCCCGCCGGATTCCGCCTGCCGCTCGACCAGCTCGACTACCTGCCGCCGGCCCGCTTCCCTTATTCGGCCCCGGAGGACCCGCTTGCGCCGCGCCCGCCCCTCCCCTCGTCGGGCGAACTGGCGGCTTTGGTGAGCGGCGACCACGCCCCCAAGACGCCGCCGGAGCCGACGGCCCACGAGGCCGGCATGCCGGCGCAAGGCCGGTCCTATGATCCCGAGGTCCGCACCGCCCTGGCGGTCGAACCCCGCGACGGCCTGCTCTGCATCTTCATGCCGCCGGTCGACACGCTCGAGGACTACCTCGAGCTCGTGGCCGCCATCGAGGCCGCGGCGGAAGCCACCGGGCTCGCCATCCACATCGAGGGCTACCCGCCGCCCTTCGATCCGCGCCTCAACGTCGTCAAGGTGACGCCCGACCCCGGCGTCATCGAGGTCAACGTCCATCCGGCCGCGTCCTGGCCCGAGGCCGTCCATGCCACGCGGGCGCTCTACGACGAGGCGCGCTTCACCCGCCTTGCGGCCGACAAGTTCATGCAGGACGGCCGCCACACCGGCACCGGCGGCGGCAACCATGTGGTGCTGGGCGGCGAAACGCCTGCCGATTCGCCCTTCCTGCGCCGGCCCGACCTGCTGAAGTCGATGCTGACCTATTGGCAGCGTCATCCCGCGCTGTCCTACCTGTTTTCCGGCCTCTACATCGGCCCGACCTCCCAGGCGCCGCGGCTCGACGAGGCCCGGCACGACGGCCTTTACGAGCTCGAGATCGCGCTCAGCCAGGTGCCGGGCCCATCGGCCCGCAACATCGCGCCCTGGACCGTGGACCGCCTGCTGCGCAACCTGCTGGTGGACGTCACCGGCAACACCCACCGGGCCGAGTTCTGCATCGACAAGCTGTATTCGCCCGACAGCGCCACGGGTCGCCTCGGCCTGCTCGAGTTCCGCGGCTTCGAGATGCCGCCGGATGCCCGCATGAGCCTTGCCCAGCAGTTGCTGCTGCGCGGCCTCGTGGCGATGTTCTGGCGCGATCCGCTCGACGGGCCGCTGGTGCGCTGGGGCACGACGCTGCATGACAAGTTCATGCTGCCGCATTGCATCTGGCAGGACTTCGGCGAGGTGTTGGGCGACCTGCGTCAGGCCGGCTACGACTTCGACCCGGCCTGGTATGCGGCCCAATGGGAGTTCCGCTTCCCGTTCTACGGGTCCGTCCGCCAGGGCGAGCTCAACCTCAAGCTTCGTTCGGCGCTGGAGCCCTGGCACGTTCTGGGCGAGGAAGGCACGGCGGGCGGCACGGCGCGCTACGTCGATTCCTCGGTCGAGCGCGTCGAGGTGAAGCTGAGCGGGCTGACGCCCGGCCGGCACCTCGTGACCTGCAACGGCCGCCGGGTGCCGCTGACCCCGACCCAGAACCGGGGCGAGGCCGTCGGCGGCGTGCGGTTCAAGGCGTGGCAGCCCTCGCGCTCCATGCAGCCGCTGGTCAAGGTCAATGCGCCGCTCACCTTCGACATCGTCGATACCTGGAACAACCGCTCGGTCGGCGGCTGTGTTTACAGCGTGTCGCATCCGGGTGGCCGCTCGCACGACACCTTCCCGGTCAATGCGCTGGAAGCCGAAGCGCGCCGCCTCGCGCGCTTCCAGAACCTCGGTCATACGGGGGGATCGGTCGTGCCGCCGCCGGAAGAGCGCCCGGGCGAATATCCGATGACGCTTGACCTGCGCCGTCCGGCCCTGCTCTAGCCCGGTCGTGACAGCCACGGCCGAGACCCGCGCGCGCCTCGACCGGATGATGGAGGCCTATGAGCCGCCGGCGGGGCCGCCGGACGCCTGCCTCGACGCGGGCGGTCGGCTGCGCCCGGCGTGGCGGCGCTTCTTCGAGCGCTTCACCGCGCTGCCGGGCCCGGAGCTGGCGCGGCGCACCGCCGGTGCCGATCGCCACATGCGGGAAACCGGCGTTACCTACCGGGCCTATGGCGACGCGCAGGAGCGGCCGTGGCCGCTCAGCCCCGTGCCGCTGTTGATCGAAGCCGACGAATGGGCCGGCATCGCGGCGGGCGTCGCCCAGCGGGCCCGGCTGATGGAAACCGTGCTGGCCGACCTGTTCGGCCCTGCGGCCCTGGTGCGGGACGGTCGCGTGCCGGCCGCCGCTGTGGCCGGCAACCCCGATTTCCTGCACCCGCTTGTTGGCGTCACGCCGGCGGGCGGGCGCTACCTGTCGCTTTACGCCGCCGACCTCGGCCGTGGCCCTGATGGCCGCTGGCGGGTGCTCGGCGACCGCACCCAGGCACCTTCGGGGGCCGGCTATGCGCTCGAGAACCGGCTCGCCCTGTCGCGCGGCTTCGCGGACCTTTATGGCGCCATGCAGGTCGAGCGGCTGGCACCCTTCTTCCAGGCGTTCCGTGAAGGGCTGACGCAACTCGCCGAGCGGGTCGAGCCGCGCGTCGGCCTGCTGACGCCGGGGCCCCATAGCGAGACCTATTTCGAACACGCCTACCTGGCCCGCTATCTCGGGTTCCTGCTGGTCGAGGGTGGCGACCTCGTGGTGCGGGACGGCCGGGTGCATGTGCGCACGGTCGCGGGGTTGAAGCGCATCGATGTGATCCTGCGCCGCATCGACGCCGATTTCGCCGATCCGTTGGAGCTCAACGGCCGCTCGCGCCTCGGCGTGCCGGGCCTGATGGAGGCCGTGCGCAACGGCCGGGTGGCGGTCGCCAATGCGCTCGGCTCGGGCCTCGTCGAGGCGCGAGCCCTCACCGGCCTGATGCCGGCGCTGGCGCCCGCGCTGTTGGGCGAAGACCTGCTGCTGCCCGGCCTCGCCACCGCCTGGGGCGGTGACCCGGAGGCCCCAGCCCTGCTGGGCCGCCCCGACGCCCACCTGTCCGGCGCCTTCCGCGATCCCATGCCTGGGCTCGATCGCCTCGGCCCCGTGCGGGCTGGCGACCTGACCGAGGCCGAGCATAAACGGCTCCACACCCTTCTGGCCCGTCGCGGCCTCGATTATGCGGCCCAGGACCATACGCGCCTCGCCACCATGCCGGTCTGGAACGGCACCCGGCTGGTGCCCCGTCCCTTTACGCTGCGGGTGTTCGCGGCCGCCACCCGCGACGGCTGGCATGTGATGCCGGGCGGCTTCTGCCGCGTCGCCGATCGGCCGGATGCGAGCGCGATCGCGATGGGCGAGGGCGTGCAATCGGCCGATGTGTGGGTGCTGTCCGACCGGCCGGTCGAGGCCGTGACGCTGTTGCCGAGCACCGGCTCGGTGCGCATCCGCCGCCTGACCGGCAACCTGCCGAGCCGGGCCGCCGACAACCTGTTCTGGCTCGGGCGCTACCTCGAGCGCACGGAAGCGACGCTGCGAGTGCTGCGCTGCCTCGCTACGCGGCGGATCGAGGTCGGCGCCCCCACGGCCGATGCGTCCCCCGATGCCGGCACGACGCCTTCGCTCGCCAAGCTGGTGGCCCTGCTGCGCCGCTGGGGCGCCCTGCCCGAGCCTGTGGCCGGGACGGCCACACCCTTGCGCCTGGCCTTGTCGGACGATGCGCAATACGGCTCCGCCCTGGCGCTGGCCCGTGAAGTGCGGCGCACCGCGTCGGTGATCCGCGAGCGCTTGTCGCTCGACACCATCCGATTGATCCAGGACCTCGTGACCCATCTGGCGGCGCGCGGCACCGAGGGCGAGGTGGTCGAGCGCACCGATGCGGCGCTGCAGCTCGTCGCTGCCATCTCGGGCCTGATGGGCGAGAACGTCAACCGCGTGGCCGGCTGGCGCTTCCTCGACATGGGCCGGCGCATCGAGCGCGCCGCCGCCACCTGTCGCTTCGCCGCCACCTTTGCGGGCGAAGCGGGGCCGGCCGAGGGCCTCGACATCCTGCTCGACCTCGTCGACTCGCAGATCACCTACCGGTCACGCTACCTGATCGGCGTGGCGCTCGACCCCGTGCGTGACCTCGCGGTGCTGGACCCCTTCAATCCGCGCTCGGTGGCGTTCCAGGTAGAGCAACTCGGCTGTCACATCGCGGCCTTGCCGGCCATGCGGGTCGATGGGTTGCTGGAACCGCCGCACCGCCTCGTGCGCCGGCTCGCCGCCAAGGTCGAAACCGCGGAAGCGCAGACCATGGATGCGGCGCAGCTGAACGCCATCGAGGCCGAGGTCTTGGGCCTCGCGGGCGCCATCGCGGACCGTTATTTCCTGCAAGGCGCCACGGCTGCGCGGGCCGACCGCTGGGCGGGGCTGGCATGAGATACGCCATCCGCCACATCACCACCTATCGTTACGGGGCGCCGGTCACCTTCGCCCAATGCACCCTGGTGCTGCAGCCGCGTGGCGGCCCCGGCCAGCAGGTGGAGGAAACGGCCCTGGCCATCCTGCCGCGCCCCGCCACCCGGGCAACGCATCAGGCTTTCTTCGGCCATGCAGTGACGAGCGTACAGATCACTGCGCCCCACCGGGAGTTGCGCATCGAGGCGACCTCGACCGTGGTGGTGGACAGGCCGCCCCCAAGCCACGAGGGCCCGGCCTGGGAAGCAATCGTCGCGGCGGCACGCCGCTGGCCGAGCCTCGCCGCCGAGGCGCCGGCGCATTTCCTGTTCCCGAGCCCGATGGTGCCGCTGGTCGACGGGGTGACGGCCTATGTGGGTGAGGATTTCGTGGCTGGACGGCCGGTGCTGACGGCCGGCTTCGCGACAGCGCGACGCATCCGCCGCGAGTTCCGCTACGATCCCGATGCCACGCAGGTGACGACGCCGCTGGCCGAAGCCTTTGCGGCGCGGCACGGCGTCTGCCAGGATTATGCCCATATCCTGATTGCCGGCTTGCGCGGCCTCGGCCTGCCGGCTCGCTATGTCAGCGGCTACATCCGCACCGTGCCGCCCCTCGGTCAACCGCGACTAGAGGGGGCCGATGCCACCCATGCCTGGGTTGACCTGTGGTGCGGCCCGGATCTCGGCTGGGTGGGGCTCGACCCCACCAATGCCATTCTGGCAGGCGACGACCACATCGTACTGGCGACCGGCCGCGATTATGCCGATGTGGCGCCGGTCGGCGGCATCCTGCTGGGTGCCTCCGGCCAGACCGTCGACGTCAACGTCGACGTGGTGCCGCTCGACGCCGGCGGCTGATCAGAACGGCTGATAACCGTAGCCGTAGCCGCCATAGGTGTAGGGCGCCGGGCCATAGCCGCCGTAGGAATAGGCGGGGCCGCCATACGGATAACCGCCGCCGTATCCACCGCCGTAGCCATAATCCTCGTCATAGCCGCGCGACGCGATCGCACCGACGGCCGCGGCACCGATCAGCCCGAGCGCCGCACCCGCCACGGCTGGGCCAACGTTCGAGCGGCGGCCGTAATGCCGATAACCATAGCCCCGATGGGCAGAGCCATAATGGCCCTTGTTGTAATAATGGCGGGCCGTGGCGGCCGAGGCCTCGGTGACGGCCATCGGGCTCAGCAGGCCGATAAGGGTGAGGCCGGTCAAGGCCGCTCGAACGAAGTGACGCATGGGACGGTTCCGCGTGGATGGTGCCGAAAACACCTTGCGGATGAGACGCGGCGGACGAACGCTTTGTTCCGTCAGGCTTGTTTGGTGCTGGCGGCCGTCTTGGCCTCGACAGCAGCCCGGTTGCCGCTGTTCGGCGGGGCCAGCGCCACGGCGGGTCGCTGGGTCTGCATCGGGGCGCGGCTGTAGGGCGGTGCGCCGGGCGGGCTGTCGAACAAGCTCGACACGCTGGCCTCCTGGGCGACGCGGCCGATGGCTTCGCCGATCAGCGGCGCGATCGACATGACGCGGATATTCTTGGCAACCCGCACGGCCTCGGTGGGGCGGATCGAATCCGTCATCACCAGCTCCTTCAGGTTGGAGCCGGCGATCCGGGCGACCGCGCCGCCCGACAGCACGCCATGGGTACAATAAGCGTAAACGGCCTCGGCGCCCTGGGCCAGCAGCGCATCGGCGGCATTGCACAAGGTGCCGCCCGAATCGACGATGTCGTCGAGCAGGATGCAGGTCTTTCCCTCGACCTCGCCGATGATGTTCATCACCTCGGATTCGCCGGCGCGCTCGCGGCGCTTGTCGACGATGGCGAGCGGCGCGTCGATGCGCTTGGCCAGCGCCCGGGCCCGCACGACGCCACCAACGTCGGGCGACACCACGGCGACGTTGCCGACGTCCATACGGTCGGTGATGTCACGCACCATCACGGGGGCGGCGAAAAGGTTGTCGGTCGGAATGTCGAAGAAGCCCTGGATCTGGCCGGCGTGGAGATCGACCGTCAACACGCGGTCGGCGCCCGCATGGGTCACCAGGTTGGCCACGAGCTTGGCCGAGATGGGGGTCCGGGGCCCCGCCTTGCGATCCTGCCGGGCATAGCCGAAATAGGGGATCACGGCCGTGATGCGGCGCGCCGAAGCGCGGCGCAGCGCATCGGTCATGATCAGCAATTCCATCAGGTGGTCGTTGGTCGGATAGGAGGTCGACTGCACGATGAAGCAATCTTCGCCGCGCACGTTCTCCAGGATCTCGACGAAGATTTCCATATCGGCGAAGCGCCGGACGGAACATCGGGTCAGCGGAACGCCCAGGTAGGTCGCAACCGCTTCCGCGAGCGGCCCGTTCGAGTTGCCGGCGAGGATCTTGATGCCTGCCATGCAGCGGCTCCTAGGGCTGGACGGGCGGGAGGGCCCGGGTCCCGTGCCCGCACCGCGGCGGGGACGCGCCGTCCTCATAAGCTGCCAGGCGCCTAAAGAGAAGGCCGACTCTGGGGAGAGCCGGCCGAATCTCGTTCGTTGGTGTATTGCGGGCTCGGGCTCGCGCCGACGCCCCTCAGGCCGATTGCTTGACCGACAGGCCGGCCTGGGTGAACTGTGTCGCCAGCTCGCCCGACTGGAACATCTCGCGGATGATGTCGCAGCCGCCCACGAACTCGCCCTTCACGTAGAGCTGCGGCACCGTCGGCCAGTTGGTATAATCCTTGATGCCCTGGCGCATGTCGGCGCTCTCGAGCACGTTGACGCTCTTATACGGGGTGCCGAGATATTCCAGGATCTGCACGACCTGTCCCGAGAAGCCGCATTGCGGGAACTGCGGCGTGCCCTTCATGAAGAGCACCACGTCGTTGGACTTCACTTCCGTATCGATCTGCTCGTGCACGCTGCTCATGATGGTTCGTCCTTCAGGGGTGTGAGGAGGTCAAGGCTCCGGCCCAGATCGTAATATAAGCGGGCACCGCGGGGTTCGCTACGTCGGAGGTTGAGGGACACAGATCGGCTTGGGCTGTGGCTCCCGGTTCCGGGTTCCGCTACGCGGCCCCGGAATGACGGCGGGGCCTGGTTGGGCATTTTCCTGGTGTGGTTCCATCTGGAGGCCTCAACCACGTCATCCCGGACGCAGCGGAGCGGAGATCCGGGATCGGGCGCCTGGGCGGCTTGGGCCGTGGCTCCCGGTTCCGGGTTCCGTTGCGCGGCCCCGGAATGACGGTTGGGGCCTGGTTGGCCATCTTTCTGGTGTGGTCCCATCTGGAGGCCTGAACCACGTCATCCCGGACGCAGCGAAGCGGAGATCCGGGATCGGGCGCCAGGGCGGGTCGGGTTGAGGCTCCCGGTTCCGGGTTCCGCTACGCGGCCCCGGAATGACGCTGGCGGGTGTGTCAATGGCGGGGCACAGTGTCGGTGCGCGCTCGTGGAGATGGCCGTGTCGTCCCATGTTTATATCCTGTCGAGCCGTCCCTTCGGCACGCTCTACATCGGCGTGACAAGCGATCTCGGTCGCCGGATGGTCGAACACAAGACGGCCGTCCATGCCGGCTTCGCCTCGCGCTACGGCGTCAATCGTCTCGTATGGATGGAGGAATACCCCCGCATCGTCGACGCGATCGCGCGTGAGAAGATGCTGAAGAAATGGCGGCGGGCCTGGAAGGTCGCTCTCATCGAAGCAACCAATCCGCAGTGGGACGACCTGTTCGAAACCCTCAACCAGTGAGCGTCATCTTGGACGCAGCAGAGCGATCACTGGAAACGCCGTGGCTCCCGGTTCCGGGTTCCGCTTTGCGGCCCCGGAATGACGGTGGGGCTTTGATTGGGGCGACCTATTTTCAACCCTCAACCCCTGCCGTCATCCCGGACGCAGCGAAGCGGAGATCCGGGATCGGGAGCCACGGCGGCCCAGACCGCAGAGCGCAATTTCGCCGCGCGCCCCCGACTGACAGCGGGCTTTACTCTGCCGCCGTCTGCAGCGCCAGCGCGTGCAGCACTCCGCCCATGTTGCCCTTCAGCGCCGCATAAACCATCTGGTGCTGCTGGATGCGGGTCTTGTTCTTGAACGAGGGCGACACCACGGTGGCGGCGTAATGGTTGCCGTCGCCCGCGAGGTCGCGGATCTCGACGGTTGCGTCGGGCAGCGCTTCGCGGATCATGCGCTCGATTTCGGGGGCGTCCATGGCCATGGCGGGGTCTTTCAAATGGCTCAGAGTTCGCCGCGCATCAGCTCCGGCAGGAAACCGGCGTGCGCGGCTTGCAGGTCGGACACGACGATGGGTGGCTCGCCGGGGAACGTCAAGGCGTCGCCGCCCGTCAGGCCGAGCCGGAGCAGCGGTACCCCGGCCGCCCGGGCCGCCGTCGCCAGCGCTTCGGCCGCATCGGGCGCCACGGTGACAAGATAGCGGGACTGGTCCTCGCCAAACAGCGCCGCATGGGCCGGCACGCCGTCGGGGCCCATCAGGTCGAGGGTCGCGCCAACGCCGTGGCCGAAGCTCATCTCGGCCAGCGCCACCGCGAGGCCGCCGTCGCTGAGGTCGTGCACGGCCCGCGCCCGCCCCGTTGTGATGAGGCCGCGCACGAAATCGCCATGTCGGCGCTCGGCCGCGAGGTCGACCGGCGGCGGCGCGCCTTCGCGGCGTCCGCAGATGTCGCGCAGATAGACCGACTGGCCGAGCCAGCCCGTCGTCTCGCCGATGAGGAAGATCACGTCGCCGGCCCGGTCGAAGCCGGAGCGCGGCAGCTTGGACACGTCGGCCACGAGCCCGACGCCGCCGATCGTCGGCGTCGGCAGGATGCCGCGGCCCGAGGTTTCGTTGTAGAGCGACACGTTGCCGGACACGATGGGGAAGTCGAGCGCCAGGGCCGCTTCGCCGATGCCCCGCACGCAGCCGACGAGTTCGCCCATCGCTTCGGGCTTTTCGGGATTGCCGAAATTGAGGTTGTCGGTCAGCGCCTGGGGCACGGCGCCCATGGCGGAAAGGTTGCGCCACGCTTCCGCGACGGCCTGCTTGCCGCCTTCGACGGGATCGGCGGCGCAATAGCGCGGGGTGACGTCGCAGGTCATGGCGAGGCCCTTCGGCCCGTCGCCGATGCGCACCACCGCGGCGTCGGCGCCGGGGCCCGACACCGTATTGCCGCCGATTAGGTGGTCGTATTGTTCCCATACCCAGCGTTTCGAGCAGCCGTCGGCCGAGCCGACGAGGCGCGCCAAGGCCTCAGCGGTCGTCACCGGCGGCGCAATGGCGCCGGCCTCGATCACGGGGCGCTTCGGCGTCGCCACATGCGGCCGGTCGTAGAGCGGCGCCTCGTCGCCGAGCTCCTTGATGGGCAGGTCGGCCTTTACCTCCCCGCCGTGGATGATGACGAAACGCAGCGTGTCGGTGGTCTTCCCGATGACGGCGAAATCGAGCTCCCACTTGCGGAACACCGCTTCGGCAGCGTCCCGCTTCTCGGGATGCAGCACCATCAGCATGCGTTCCTGGGATTCCGACAGCATCATCTCATAGGCCGTCATGCCGGTTTCGCGGCACGGCACCATGTCGAGGTCGAGCTCGATGCCGAGGTTGCCCTTGGCGCCCATCTCGACCGCCGACGAGGTGAGGCCCGCCGCGCCCATGTCCTGGATGGCGATCACGGCGCCGGTCCCCATCAATTCGAGCGTGGCCTCGAGCAGCAGTTTTTCGGCGAAAGGGTCGCCGACCTGAACGGTGGGGCGCTTGGCGAGCGCATCGTCCTCGAAGGCGGCCGACGCCATGGCGGCGCCGCCGATGCCGTCGCGGCCGGTCTTCGAGCCGAGGTAGACGATCGGGTTGCCGACGCCGGTCGCCACCGAGGTGAAGATCGCATCGGTGCGGGCGATGCCGACCGCCATGGCATTGACCAGGATGTTGCCGTCGTAGCTCGGGTCGAAGCCGACCTGGCCGCCGATGGTCGGCACCCCGAAGGAATTGCCGTAGCCGCCGATGCCGGCCACGACGCCCGCCACGAGGTGGCGCGTCTTCGGGTGGTCGGGCGCCCCGAACCGCAGCGCGTTGAGGCAGGCCACCGGCCGCGCCCCCATGGTGAACACGTCGCGCAGGATGCCGCCGACGCCTGTCGCTGCACCCTGGTAGGGCTCGATGAAGGACGGGTGGTTGTGGCTTTCCATCTTGAAGATGCAGGCGAGCCCGTCGCCGATGTCGATCACGCCGGCGTTCTCGCCCGGCCCGTGCATGACATGGGCGCCCTTGGTGGGCAGGCCGCGCAGGTGCAGCCGCGACGACTTGTAGGAACAATGCTCGTTCCACATGGCCGACACGATGCCAAGCTCGGTCCAGGTGGGCTGCCGGCCCACCAGGGCCACGAAACGCGCCCATTCGTCCGGCTTGAGGCCGTGGGCCGCCACGACGGCGGGCGTGATGACGGGGTCGGGGCGGGTCAAGGGCGCGCTCGGATGGTGGAAAGGTCGCTAGGGCGCGGATTAAAGAACCGCGCCCGTCGAGGCAAGCACGCCCGTCGGGGCGGTCAGCCGAAACGGCCGCCCTTGCCGATCACCTCGATCTTGTAGCCGTCCGGGTCGGTGGCGAAGAAGAAGTGCGCCAGCGTCTTCCCCTCGTGCTTCAGTTCCTTCAGGTCGCCGGCCTGCAGGTTTTCGCGGCCGAAGCGGGCGTGTTCGGCCGCGAGATCGTCCACCACGACCGCCAGGTGCCCATAGCCGTCGCCGAGGTCCGTCGGGGCCGAATGGTCCTTGTTGATCGTCAGCTCGAGCTCGAAGGGCGAACTCGGGTGGCGCAGGTAGATCAGCGTGAAGTCGTCGAAGTCGAAGCGGTCGGATGCTTCGAGCCCGAACGCACGGGCGTAGAAATCGCGCGAGCGGGCTTCGTCGCGCACGCGGATCATGGAATGGACGGGCTTGGCCATGCAACTCTCCTCTTGGGGTGTAGCCATAATGGCTGACAGGCCATCGGGTTGCGCCTCATGGCTTCGGGCGACGCCGCGACCCTTTCGCTCGGCGCGGGGCGCCCCATATTCTCCTTGTGCCTCAGCCCGCCTCCATCCCCCTCGTGTTCGACCGCTCGTTGGTACGGCGTCGCCTTGCCCGGTCTCTCGTGCGGCCGCAGGCCGACTTCCTGTTCGATCGCGCCCGCGACGACATGCTGGACCGCCTGCTGCCGGTGCAACGCGCGTTCTCGATGATCCTGGAGCTCGGGGCTCCGCGCGCGGCGGCGGCGCAAGCGCTGCGCCATGCGAATCCCGCGGCCAGCGTGATCCAGGTGGCCCCGGTCGCGGCGGCGCTCGGGCGCGGCGGCCCTGCCCTTGTGGCCGACCCGGAGGCGCTGCCGTTCGGCCCGGAGCGCTTCGACCTCGCGGTGTCGTTGATGGCGCTGCATAGCGTCAACGATCTGCCGGGCGCGCTGGTGCAGGTGCGTCGCAGCTTGAAGCCCGACGGCCTGTTCCTGGCCGCGATGCTGGGCGGCCAAAGTCTGCAGGAACTGCGCATCGTGCTGGCCGAGGCGGAGGCCGAGATCACCGGCGGCGCCAGCCCCCGCGTCGCCCCCTTCACGGATCTGCGCGACCTCGGCCACCTGCTGCAGCGCACCGGCTTCGCGTTGCCGGTGACGGATCTCGACAAGCTGACGGTGCGCTATGGCTCGATGTTCGGCCTGCTGGCCGACCTGCGCGCCATGGGGCTCACCAATGCTTTGATGGATCGCGCCCGCCGGCCGACGCCGCGCCGGCTCTTACTACGCGCGGCCGAGCTTTATGCGGCCCGCTTCGCCGATCCGGATGGGCGGCTGCGTGCCACCTTCGACCTTGTCTGGCTGTCTGGCTGGGCGCCGCATGAAAGCCAGCAGAAGCCGTTGCGGCCCGGCTCGGCCAAGATGCGGCTTGCCGATGCGCTCGGGGCGCAGGAACAGCGCATCGACCTGTCCGGCAAGTCGCAATAGCGCCGCGCCTTCATCGGTGCATGCGGTTGCCCAGCACGTAGCCGAAGAGCCCGATCAGCACGATGCCGAGTGCGCCCTGCAGACTGACCAGCAACACAACCAGTTCGTTGGCGGGCCGGATGCCGATGTCGGGCGCGCTCGTCGACAGCATGTTGATGAAGGAAAACACAACGAGGTCGAGCAGGTGGCGGGTCGGCGCCCGGGCGGCGCCGGCGGCCGCCGTGCGGGTCAGGCTGCCGGTCAGCCCGTAGCACAGCGCGAAGCCCAGCACGGTGGTGAAGAAGGCCCGCACCACGCGCCACAGGCTTTCGCCATAATCGCAAAGCCATTCCACGAAACTGTCCGACAACCAGCCGAAGCCCGCCACCAGCGCCGGCCGCCATTGCCGCTCGGCCCAGGCGGCGCGGGCGGCCCGGTTCTTCTCGGCCCGGCCCATGCGACGGCTTTTGCGAAAGGCCCAGCTTTCGCCCACCGCGTCGCCCAGGCTGCGGAAATTGCCTTCGAGCGCCACATAGGCCTGCCGGGCGGCGGCAAACTCCCCGTCGCGCTCTTCGCCCACCTGGCCGCCGAGTTGCTCCACCCGCAGGCGGGTGTTTTCCAGCCAGGCCCCGCCCAGGCGCACATGGGTCAGGTCGGTGGCGGTCAGGTTTACGCGCGGCAAACTCGCCTGGGACAGGTCGGCGCCAGCCAGATTCGCACCTTCGAGCCGGGCATCGGCGAAATCGGCGCCGCGCAGCCGCGCCCCTTCGAGGCGCGCTTTCTTGAGGCTGGCGCCGCGGAAATCGCCTTGCGCAAAATTGCCGCCCTTCAGGCTGGCCTCGTCGAGGCGCGCCGCCGCGAAGCTGGCTTCGTCGGCGTCGCAGGCGTCGAAGCGGGCGCCCCAAAGATCGGCCTTGGCAAAGGACGCGCCGTCCAGCAGCGTGTCCCGCAGGTCGGCGAAGCGCAGCGAGGCGCCGTCGAAGCGCGCATCCTCCAGCATGGCACGCTCGAAGCAGGCTTCGCCCGCCTGGGCGGCGGCGAAGCTCGCCCCGCCGCAATCGGCGTCGATGAAGCGGGCTTGTTCGAGGATGGTGCCATCGAAATGGGCGCCGCGCGCCTGGGCATGCTCGAGGTCCGCCCCGCGCAGGTTCGCCTGCGACAGGTCGGCCCCGTTCAGCCCGGCCGACCGCAGCACTGCGGCCTTGAGGTCGAGGCCACCGGTTTCCCGGTCCTGCCAACCGGGAATGTCGCGCCCTTCGAGGTGCTGCCGGCCCGCGAGAACCTGATCCAGGACCAGCCGCTGCGGTTCGCCGGCCGCATGGGGGCCACGCGTGGCGAGCAGCCGCACGATGGGGTCGGCGGGCGGGTCGGCCAGGATGGTGGGGTCAGCCGACACACGAAGCTCCCGGATGGCCATGCGCCATGCTAAGCCGAGACGCCGGGGCGCCGCGAAGGTTCCCGCTTCAAGCGCGTGTGTCGGCGACCGTCAGGTTATCGCAGAGCGCCGTCAACGCCGGATCATCGACGCCCAGCTCGGTCAGGTGGGCCTGGGTGTTCAGCACATAATCGCGGTTCGGGCCGGCGATACCGGACGCGGCCCGCACGCTTGTCAGGATCGCGGCGGAGCCGAGGCGGCCGGCATATTGCGGATGGTCCGGGTCGGCCAGATAGGCGATTGCCTGGAGGGTGCGACCGTCGGCCAGTTCCGTCGTAGCCAGGGCTTCGCGATAAACGTTCGTGACGAGTTCGCGCCGGCGCACCGCCTCGAGCACGGCCGCGGCCTCTTCCAGGGCGATCCGGTAGGCGACGCCGGTGCAGTGGCCGCCCCTGTCGAGGCCGAACACCAGGCCCGGCACCGCGACCGTGCCGCGCCAATGGTGCGACCAGATGCAGAGGGCCCGGTGATAACCGCGCAGCACCGCCCGCTGGCGCTCCGCAAAGGGAAAGCCGGGATGCCACATCAGCGACCCGTAGGCGAAGATCCAGAGGGGCGTGGGGGCGTCCACCATGGCATCCGTTCTTTCGTCACACGTGAAACAGGTGGTAAGCGCTGGAACACGCGACGGCAATCAGAGTGGGGTTCGATCAATGGCGAGACGGCGCGGAACGCAGCGGCGAGGTCCCTTGCAGGCAGAGCGGCGCCCCGTGCGCGTGGTGCCGATGCTGGGCTTGAGCCTCCTGTTGTTCCTGGGCGGCTGGACGGCGCTGTGGGTTTTCGCCCGCTACGAGGCGGTCGCCACCTTTGCGCGCTGGCGTGCCAACGAGCGAAGCTTCGGCCGCGCCTGGACCTGCCCGGACGAGCATGTCGGCGGCTTCCCGCTCGGCATCGTGCTCAGCTGCGACCACCCGACCTTCAAGGGCCCCGTCGCCGATGGGCTGTTCCAGGGCGAACTCGGCGGGCTCAAGGCCGACGCGCGATTGTATTTTCCGACCAATGTCGCCGTGACGCTGGCCGGGCCGCTGCGCATGCAGGAGGTGGGCGGGCCGCGCCAGCTCGACGCAGCCTGGACGAGTGGCCTGTTGACCTTGCGGGGCAGCCTGCCGGGCGACCTCGATCGCGGCCAACTGGATATGACGGGATTGAGCGTGGGGGCCGGACAGGGCGCCACCCCGCCACTCGGGCAGGCCGACCGGCTGACACTCGGCTTCAAGCCGGTCGAGCGCAGCGCCGACGTTCGGATGGACCTCGAGACGACCGTGGCGGCCGAGGGCGCCCGCATTCCGACGCTCGATGCCGCCTTTGCCTCGAGCGACCCGCTCAGCCTGCGGTTCAGCGGTTTCCTGACCCAGCTGGGCTTCACGGGCGGCATCACCCTGCCCGAGGTGCTGGACCCGTGGGTGGCGGCCGGCGGCCAGCTGCATGTGCAGAGCCTCATCGTCACCAAGGGAGCGTTCCAGGTCGATGCGGCCGGCCGCCTCGGCCTCGACGAGGAGCATCGCCCCCAGGGGCGGCTCGATGCCGGCTTCTCGGGTCTCGCGCCCGTGGCGGCCCGGTTCGGCATCCCGCTCGGCGCCCTTCAGGTGGGCGGGTTGTTGTCGGGGCTACTGGGAGGCGCAGCCGCCTCCAGCGATGCCCCGCCGGCCGACCTGCGGCTGCCGGTCATCGCCAAGGATGGCCGGCTGAAGCTCGGCCAGGTCGACACCGGGGTCAGGCTGCTGCCCCTGTATTGAGGCGGCTCAGCGCTCGACCTTGGTCAGGCTGTCGAGCGTCACGGCGCCGTCCGGCCCGGTGAAGCTCAAGGGCGCTCCGCCGCCGCCCTGTTGCTGGGCGAAGCCCGTGAGGCGATGCGTGCCGGTCTCGTAAAGCTGCACCCGGCCGTCCTGCTCGACCGCAAGGCGGTGGCGGTCGGGGAAGCAGGCATAGCGCATTCCGTTCTGGCCGCCCGCCGACGCCGGAGCACCCAGCTCCAACGGCCACCAGTCGGAGCCGGCCGAGCGAGACTGGTTCTTCGGGGTCGGCGCAGCATCGCCCGGGCGTTGCGCTGCGCCATCGTTGCGGCCCTCGGAAGCCTTGGCCTTGTC
This sequence comes from Lichenihabitans sp. Uapishka_5, assembly GCF_033947565.1. Lineage (NCBI taxonomy): Bacteria > Pseudomonadati > Pseudomonadota > Alphaproteobacteria > Hyphomicrobiales > Lichenihabitantaceae > Lichenihabitans > Lichenihabitans sp. Uapishka_5. The sequence goes on along the minus strand of NZ_JARPVX010000066.1, from coordinate 662 downwards.
GGCCATCTCGGCGCAAAAGCCGCCAACCTTGGCCTTCAGGCCGTCGTTGAACATGTCGCCGATCTGCACCATGCCGCCCGACCATTGGCCCATGCCGCCGAGGTCCGGGTGGCTGAACTGGGCCTGCCGCCCGCCGCCCGCCACCAAGGCGCGGTACAGCGTTTCGGCGGCCGACCGGCTCAAGCCATGCCGCGTCGCAGCCGCGCCGAGATCGAACCCATCACCATCCATGCTGTTGCTCCTCGCCCTATGTTGCTGCCTCAGTGGGGCAAGATGGGGTCCGCCGGCGTCCCAGCAAGCCGCCCGGGTCGCGGTTCCGTCGCACCACGCCGCCTTGTGATGGCCGGATTGGCCGCCCTATAGTGCGCACACCCCCGCGTTGTCCGCCGCGGCGCAGGCCGAGCCGTGCCGCGGCCGGAACCGTCGGGCCAACCGGAGATCCTCATGGCAGGGCCGAAGATCCGGCCGCACAACCGGCTCGACCGCCTCCGGGCGCAGGCTCGGGCAGCGCTGCTGGTCGAGCGACTTTGGCCATTCGTCGTCCTGTTGGCGGCGATCGTGGCCGGCTTCGTGGCTGTGTCGTGGTTCGGGCTCTGGCTCGCGGTGCCGGCGTGGCTGCGGGGCCTCGGGCTCGCGGGGTTCGCGGCGGCGCTGGTCTGGGC